>NZ_CACA01000061.1:0-10265 GCF_000180455.1 Kamptonema sp. PCC 6506 | reverse complement strand
CTAGCGGTTGCCGTATTACGGACTGGGTAAAGGCGTAGGCTGAACTGGAGCCGTTACAGGAGGTACAGCATTTGGTTCAAACTGGCCAATTTGGTATCTTGCGTCAATGCAGGTGGCCAATAACTGTTCTGTGGGAAACTTGAGCTCGCTACTCAAGCCAACTACACATTGAGAAAAGCGCTCTGGCAATAAGCTACGACGACAATGATCGAGGACTGAGACAACGGGGGCTCCTTGAGCTTTTGAGTTGATATCTACCACGCAAGTTGCAAGTTCCTTGGGACGACGCACCCGCCTACAGTTAAATAGTGCATCCATTGCCGCCACTTTGGTTTTGGTATTAATTTGAGAAACGCACATAGAGACATCTCTAGGATGGAGTGCGGCGGCACAAGCGGCGGCTGCTGCTTCCGGGACAACTCCGACGGCAACCATCTCTTGAGCGCAGATGCGGTAGGAATTTTTATTCCGATTCAAAAATCCCCAATTAATACTGAGCGCTTCGGCTGGTGACATTGGCAAAGCTGCACTCAATAAGCTGGCAGCCGCTAGCGTCGTTGCTCCCACACAGGCCCAGCGCGGGGCTTTTCGGGGTTCTATGCTAGTGAAGATTTTGCTCGAAAAGCTGGAAAGTTTAGAATATGGCATGGCAGATAGAGTTTATTGTTTGCAGAGGTAGATAAAATTCGGCTCACACCAAGATTATAGGAAATCGGTTGAAAACCCCGTGACTTTAATACGTAACGCCGCCCAACTCCAGTTGATTTTTCATAATCAGAATTGCTGTGATGGCAGAGAAGTTGGAACTGGTTAGGACTCTGGGGTGGACGATGGAAGTGGACAGACTTCCATAGCTTGAATCAAGCCGCGATCGAAGGTGAATCGATGACCTACGCGCTCATCGACAAGAACTGCTCCCGCCAAGTCACGCACGACCTGATGCACATCGACCAAAATGTGCCCGCTCTCCTCCGAGTAAAAGGAAACCGGCTCGACGTGCGGATCGATCTCGCTCCATTGCTCCGTCCAGTAAGCGCGAACTTCTTCAGGCCCACGAACAAAACCGCCTTTGAACGCTTTGGGCCAAGCCACGTCGGGAGTCATGAGGGCAAGGGCAGCGTCAATGTCTCGCGCGTTGAAGGCTGCGTAAGCTGCATGGAGTAGTTCGATTAGGAGTGCAGGTCGATCTGACATAAGTTGTATAGTGTAAGGGTTTCAAACTGAGAATTGCTGCTGGTATAGCAGTTGCCAAGGCAGTTAAGACATTCTAAATTTAAAACCCTGATTCTAAACCCTTCTTCCGTCTTCCCTAGCCCCTAGCCCCTAGCCCCTAGCCCCTCTTAAACCGCCTTGGCGGTTGCTATAAAAATAGATAGTTGAGTTTTGTGCAAAAATATTCTACAATAGAGAGTCTTTGCAAAATTTCATAAAGATATAGAGAGGAAGTTAAATGTCTCGATATCGAGGCCCTCGCCTCAGAATAGTCCGCCGCTTGGGAGATTTGCCAGGGCTGACTCGTAAGTCACCTAGACGGGCTTACCCTCCTGGCCAACACGGCCAAAACCGCAAAAAGCGCTCAGAGTATGCGGTACGTCTGGAAGAAAAGCAAAAGCTCCGTTTCAATTATGGGATTTCGGAGCGCCAACTTCTGCGCTACGTGCGGAAAGCACGTCGAGTAACTGGTTCTACGGGCCAAGTGCTGCTGCAAATGCTGGAAATGCGCTTGGATAATACAGTTTTCCGCATGGGTATGGCTCCGACTATTCCTGCTGCACGGCAACTGGTGAATCACGGCCATGTGACTGTTAACGATCGCACGGTGGACATCGCTAGTTTTCAGTGCAAGCCGGGAGATGTGGTTGCTGTCAAAAATACGGAGCGATCGCGCCTACTGGTAGAGGCTAATCTCAAGTATCCAGGTTTGGCTCACTTGCCTAGCCACCTTGAGTTTGACAAGCAAAAACTTGTTGGCAAGGTCAATGGTACTGTGGAACGCGAGTGGATCGCTCTCCAAGTTAATGAGCTGCTGGTGGTTGAATACTATTCTCGCCAAGCTTAACGATTTTGGATTTTGGATTTTGGATTTTCGATTGGGTTTGACTGGGAGTTGGAAGTTTTTCTATCCCGCTAGCAGTCTAAAAATCTAAAATCTAAAATCTAAAATTGCTTTACCCTCCAATTTGTGACATCGTTCTGGTATAAGCGCCCGTTGCGCCAGAGTTCCGCTCTTTGAAGTTGATCTCTGGCTTGAGGGCTAGTAATTCGCTAAGGCGATCGCGCAGTTCAAGAGTTGAAACACCTTCTCGTAGCGCTGTTTTCAGGTCAATTTGACCGCTTTCATTGAGCAAACATGGTCGAATCCAGCCGTCGGCGGAAAGCCGCATTCGGTTGCAGCGATCGCAAAAACATTCTGACATTTGACTGATGAATCCTAATGTCCCTTTCGCGCCGGGAATTTGAAATACATCAGCGGGCCCATTACCACAAACTTGCGATTCTGTCAAGCCCCAACGATCGCGAATTTGCTGCCGTAATTCGGCTGAGGGTATCCAACCGCGATCGCCAAATAACTGATTATTGCCGATGGGCATAAACTCAATAAACCGGACGTGCCAGTGGCGATCGATACTTAAAGCAGCTAAGTCGAGCACTTCACCATCATTCACCCCCGGCATTACTACCACATTCAATTTCAGCGGGTCAAATCCTACCTGATAGGCGGTTTGAATCCCTTCCCAAACTTGCAGCCAGCGGCTACGTCCCCGACTGCCAACAATTTTGTCAAAAGTCTCAGGTTCCAAGGAATCCAAGCTGATGTTAATCCGCCGCAAGCCAGCATCGTAAAGGGGTTGGGCTTTTTGGGAGAGTAAAAACCCATTGGTGGTCATCGAGAGGTCTTTAGTTTCCGGCTGACTGGCGATCGCCCTTACTAATTCCACCGCCCCTGGATGCAGCAGGGGTTCGCCCCCAGTTAAGCGAAAGCGGGTAAACCCTACGGGAATAAAAACCTCTCGCAGCAGAGTCAGCAATTCCTGGTGAGTCAGCAATTCTTGCTGCAAAATATAGTCAATCTCTGCGCTGTCAGGCATACAGTATTGACACCGAAAGTTGCAGCGATCGATCAGACTTATGCGGAGATAATCTACCTGGTTCATATCGTCGGCTTCATAATTCTTAAATTATGACCGATCTGTGAGTTTTAGTGGGGGCAAGAGCTCGCAGCTACAGAGTCGCGGGTAAAGCTGCTTGGTAACAAAAAATAATTTCTAGTTTAAGTTCAGGTTGATTGACAAAATTATCCTAGTTAGCTATCTTGAGGTTAGTGAACCTATATTATTTTGCAAAAAAACACCTGAAAATGCAATGTTGATAGAATTTAGAGTCGCTAACTACAGGTCAATAGGTGAAGAACAAGTGTTAAGCCTGGTTCCTGCCTCAAACCAAAAGGAGCATTCTGAAAATATAATTCAGAAAGGAAAGCATAAGGCTTTAAATGCTGTGGCTATATATGGTGCTAACGCTAGTGGAAAGTCTAACCTGTTGAAAGCAATGAGTATGCTAGGAAAATTAATTAATTTTTCTGCACGCTTCTCTTCGACAACAAAGTTACCATACGACCCTTTTTTACTCAGAGAAGATTGGATTAATAAACCTACTTTTTTGGAAATTGTTTTTTTAATTGCAGAAGATAGATACAGATATGGGGTAGCGTTTAACCAAAATGAAATAGTCTCAGAATGGTTATTTAGAAAATCTATAGGAAGGGAAGTCAACTTATTTCAAAGAAGTAAAGATATTATTGATGTTTCTTCTGGTTTCAAAGGTTCTTCAAAGACTATTGATGCTGCCATAGAAGCAACAAGAGACAACGCTTTATTCTTATCTACTTGCGATATGTTAAATATTGAAGAAGCAAAAAATATTCTTCATTGGTTCGAGAAATATATAATTATCGACGGATTAAAGACAGAGCATCAGGCAATTACAACTATTAGTCTCTGGGACGATCAAAAATATCGTCAAAAGATTCAGGAATATTTTACTAGCCTGAATTTTGGAATTGTTGATTTAGAAGTTGCAGACCAAGATTTTGATCCATTAGCATTGCCAGAACAAATACCAGATGAATTTAAGAATTTTTTGATTAATGAACTCACAGGATCAAAAAAATACACTTTCTCTTCAAAACACCGTGTTTATGACAGTCAATGCGAAGAAACTGGAAAATTCCAAACTTGGGAATTGAATAAAAATGAATCTCCAGGTACTCAAAAAGCCTTTCATTTAAGTGGCCCTGTATTATCAGTTTTAATGAATGGAGGCGTATTAATAATTGATGAAATTGAAGGGAAATTGCACCCGATAATGACGCTTCATACTATCAATATGTTTTTAAATAAGCAGACTAATCCTAATAATGCCCAATTGATTTTTGCTACCCATGATACTAATTTATTATCCTATGCTAATTTGAGAAGAGATCAGATATATTTCACCGAGAAAAATCACTGGGAATCAACGGAATTTTATTCTTTATCTGATTTTATATATAGGGGAAAAAAGAACACAATATCTAAGAAAGAAAGACCTGATACAGATAAAGAAAAAAGATATTTTGAAGGTAGATATGGCGCAATTCCAGTTTTAGGTAATTTTAATCCAGTTCAATTAAAAAGCAATGGCAAGGAAAGGCAAGTTAAAACCAAAGACAACTAGAGAAAAAATTGAACGTCCAAAAAGACTGAGGCGCTACGAATACTTTTTTTTAATTGTTTGTGAGGATGAAAAAACTGAGCCAGAATATTTTCAACAATTTGTCGCTCTGTTTCCTGATGACACATTGTATCTAAGACCGGTAGGTACAGGGTTATCACCGTTAGGTGTTGTCAATAAAGCTATTATTGAAAAAGCTAAATTACAAGAAGAATCTAAAAAAGAGTTTGGTAAAGATGATGCTGTTTGGGTTGTTTTTGATAAAGATGATGCCCACCAAAATGATACTACAAGACAGAATTTTGAGCGAGCATTTGAAATAGCAAAAACAAATAAATTTGAAATCGCATATAGCAATGAAGCTTTTGAGCTTTGGTTTTTACTACACCTAGAAGAAGTGCCTTCACATCCTCCTATTCCTAGATCGGATATTTACACTCGTCTAGAAAAACTTATAAGGAAAAATCCCAATGAGTCTAGTTTCGTATACGATCATGGTGATACAGAGATAGTCCTAAAAATTAACCAATTTGGTAATGAATCAAACGCAATTGAACGGGCTGAAATTCTTTTACAGGCACAAAACGGAGTTCCACCAATACAAGCTAATCCCAGTACAAAAGTCCATTTACTTGTAAAAGCCCTAAGAGAGTGGATTAAGTATTATAGCTCTTCTTAGGAAGATAAGCTTAAGTAAGTTATTGAAAAGTAAGTTTTTGAAACAAATCGGCAATTATTTATGATTCTCCTATTTTTTCTTGCACTCGCCGATATTTACCATCTAAACGTTCCTGTCGCTGACGGCGGTTATCAGCTTCTAACATTGCGAGAATTTCATCTAATTTTAAATTGACAATATCAAGCTGGTGACAAGCTTCTTTTATCCTAGCAACATTTCGCTGTCTTGTCTCTAAATCGGGTATTCTTGGCTGTTGATTCATGGCAGATTCCAACTCCTTTTAATTTCTTGAATACTAGCTTTTGAGCCATCGGCTGCTGCTTCTGTCTCTGCGATCGTCCGATACAAAAATTTTAGCATATCGGCTGTCGCTGCTGGTTGAGATTCTGCTACCTGTTGCAATATTCTGTGCAAACGGTTGTATGGAATTCTAAGGCGTTCCTTGATATTATCAATTGCTTCTAACTCAGGCATTGTTTCTTCTGTCTCGCCAAATTGCTGCAAGAGGGTATATTCTGCTGCTGTTGCTGTATCGAGAAGTGCGACTAATCGCTGTTGTAATCTGAAAATAGTGCTGATAGTTTCATCTGGTAATTTTGCCATGAAGCTTGAATTTGGAGGATGACAAATTATTAGTATATCGCATCAAGGCCCAGAAACCGGGTTTTTACGAAAATACTTCGTTTTTACCCGCAGATTCGGCAAAAAACCCGGTTTCTTTGGTTCAGCGAGTAAGTTCTGAGAATATTCATATTGAAGCTAATCACTTTATCTGATATTATCTTCTCTTAAGTAAGATATCAAAAAGCAAGTTTTTGAAACAAATCGGCAATAGGTAGAGTAAAATCAGGGACAATCTCTTCACCATCTAAAGAATTATTTGACTTGAGCAATCGATCTGGTTCCTCCGCGTTTCGATACACTAAAACATACTTTTGTCTAGGATGAATCACCCAAACTAAACGCGAACCATTATCGAAATAATCTACAATTTTTTGGTCAATTTCTTCCACCGTATTACTGGGAGAGAGAATTTCTACAGCTAGATCGGGCGCACCTTCTAGGAAACCATTGGACAAGATCCTGAGCGATTGGAAATCCGGCGATTGGAAATCGCGGCTACACAAACGAAGTCCGCCTTCGCGGACTAAATAAAATGGAATCTTCAACCCGCGCAGGCGGGTTTTGTCTGACAAGACGCGGTTTCAACCGCCGGATGATTTGCAATTGCCGAGTGAATTCTTGGAACCTACGGAGACAGGTTGAGAAATTAATTCCCACTCAGGAATCATTGATTGTTGACGATGGTGAATAGCTTGATTTCTAATATAGTTGGCTACACTGTCGATCGCATCGCGACTAACGGTAAACGCCCCGTAGCTGCCTTGCCATTTAAAAAAATCACCTGGTGTAAGTTTGTGAGTTACTACATGAGAAGAACTGCCCTTAATTTGCTTAATTATTTCAGATACTGCCAAAGTTGAGGGAAAACCTATTAGCAAGTGAACATGGTCTTCTATCCCACCAACTGCGATCGCAGTGCAGCCTAACTTGTTACATTCTGCAATAATAGCTGCATAGATGGCTTGCTGAATATCGGGAGTAATCAAAGGCAATCTATCCCAAGTTCCCCAAACATAATGGAGATACAACTGCGTGAAATTTTCTCTCATATTTATTACAAGATACTAAATTTCTCTTCAACCCGCGCAGGCGGGTTTTGTTTGTGTAGCCGCGATTTCAATCGCCGAGGTATTGATTTGCCTGCGATGATATCGCAACGATGATATCCTAATGATAATACCCCAGCGATCGTATCCCAATTTAGAAATCGGGCGATCGTAATTTCGGTGATTAGAAATCGGGCGATTGGAAATCGGGCGATTGGAAATCGGGCGATTGGAAATCGGGCGATCGTAATTTCGGCGATCGTAATTTCGGCGATTGGAAATCGCGGCTACACAAACAAAGTCCGCCTTCGCGGACTAGGATCGTAATCGGTACGTAGTTTTAAATCCAACCGTGACAAATATTAAACCTCGATCGGGATATACACTACCAGTTTTTGCCTGTGCTGCTGCACTGGCTGCGCTGCGCTATTTGCATAAAGATATTTCATCCGTCGATACCGTATCAGTAGATTTAATTGAACCTGCGATCGCAGCAGAAATTCCCGTAGAGCAGGTAGCATTTCTCAAACCAGGCACGGCTTTGGCTGTCACTCGCTCCGATCCGGGAGATAATCTCGATCTCACTCGCAATACTCCCGTTTGGGCGATGGTGGAATTGGCAACTGGGGAAGAGGAGATAATTATTGTGGGCGGTGAGGGGATAGGTTATCGCCAAGAAGGGGGAGAGGCGGCGATTTACAGCTATGCTCGGCAATTATTGCAGGAAAATTTAAGGCGATCGCTACAACCCGGAGAAAAAATTACTGTTACTATTATTCTCCCCGAAGGTCGCCAATTGGCTGCACGTACCTCTAACGAAGCTTTCGGCGTTGTGGAAGGACTTTCTCTGCTCGGTACTACGGGCATTTCTCAACCGCTGAGTGCTCCTGGTCAATTAGATGATTTTCGCTCAGAATTGCAGAAAAAAGCCGATCTCTTTGATTCTTTAGTCTTCTGTATTGGCGAAAACGGCTTAGACTTAGCGACTCAATTAGGTGTTAACCCAGAAAGATTAGTAAAAACGGCTAACTGGTTGGGCCCAATGCTTGTAGAGGCTGGAGTGCAAGGCTTAAAGTCAGTTTTGCTATTTGGTTATCACGGTAAATTGATGAAATTGGCGGGGGGAATTTTTCACACTCACCATCATCTTGCTGATGGGCGGCGAGAAATACTTACGGCTTATTGTGTAAATTCGGGACTACCGGCTGCGGTTTGTACAGAAATTTTTGCTTGCGTTACAGCGGAAGATGGACTGCAAAAATTGCGAACTTTGGATGAGAATACGGGCAGTAATTGGGTAGAGCGGGTTTACGGTGCGATCGCCTCTCAAATTGACCAAAGATCCTCAGACTATATCTTCACTCACTGCCAGCGTCATCTTACCATTGGTTCGGTACTTTTCGGTCGCGATCGCAAAATCATCCTCAAAAGTGAAATGGGCGATACACTTTTGTCTCAAATTTGTTAATCTAATGTAAATATCTCATAAAAGTTAACAGTTAACCATTAACCGTTAACCGTTAACCGTTAACCGTTAACCGTTAACCGTTAACTATTAACTATCACCATCTACCAATTAAACACTAACCGTGACTTCCCAAATACAAACTGAAGCGCCCGCAGACAACCCTGAAATCGGGCAAGTCAATCGCCAAATGCTAGTAATTCTAGACTTTGGTTCGCAATATTCAGAGCTAATTGCTCGTCGCATCCGCGAAACTCAAGTTTATTCAGAAGTAATATCTTACCGCACTACAGCAGAGCAGTTAGCTACTCTCAATCCTAAAGGAATTATCCTTTCTGGTGGCCCTAGTTCTGTTTATGACGAAGGGGCTCCCCACTGCGATCCAGAAATCTGGAATTTGGGCATCCCAGTTTTAGGTGTTTGCTACGGAATGCAGTTAATGGTAAAGCAATTAGGTGGGAAAGTTGAACGGGCCAAACGAGCAGAATATGGCAAGGCTTCGCTATCAATTAACGATCCTACAGACTTGCTGACTAATGTGGAAGATGGCGCAACAATGTGGATGAGTCACGGCGATAGTTGCGTTGAATTACCCGCAGGGTTTGAAGTGCTCGCTCATACGGATAATACTCCTAGTGCTGCGATCGCGAATTACGATAAAAAGCTTTATGGCGTTCAGTTTCACCCAGAAGTAGTTCACTCCATTGGCGGTTTAGCTTTAATTCGCAATTTTGTCTACCATATTTGCGACTGCGAACCGACTTGGACAACAGAAGCTTTTGTCGAGGAATCAATTCGCGAAATCCGTGCCAGAGTTGGAGACAAACGGGTTTTGCTGGCTTTATCTGGCGGCGTGGATTCTTCCACTTTAGCCTTCTTGCTGCATAAAGCGATCGGCGCTCAATTGACTTGTATGTTTATCGATCAGGGTTTCATGCGAAAGTATGAGCCAGAAAGGTTAGTAAAGTTATTTCACGAACAGTTCCACATCGACGTGCAGTATGTAAATGCGCGCGATCGCTTCCTTGCTAAAATTGCAGGTGTTACCGATCCAGAAGTGAAACGCAAGCACATCGGCCACGAATTTATCCAAGTATTTGAAGAAGAATCTAAGCGTCTGGGCCCCTTCGATTATCTCGCTCAAGGTACTCTTTATCCAGATGTAATTGAATCTGCTGATACTAACGTAGATCCAAAAACAGGAGAGCGAGTTGCTGTTAAGATTAAGAGCCATCATAACGTCGGTGGTTTACCTAAAGATTTGCGGTTTAAGCTAATTGAACCTTTGCGAAAACTATTCAAAGATGAAGTCCGAAAACTCGGTCGTTCGATTGGATTACCAGAAGAAATTGTCAATCGCCATCCTTTCCCCGGCCCTGGTTTAGCAATTCGCATTTTAGGAGAAGTGACAGCAGAACGTTTAAATATTTTGCGAGATGCTGATTTCATCGTCCGCCAGGAGATTAATCGCCAGGGAATGTATAGCGAACTTTGGCAAGCTTTTGCGGTTTTATTACCAGTCCGCAGTGTTGGCGTTATGGGGGATCAACGCACTTATGCTTACCCAATTGTTTTGCGTTTAGTGAAGAGTGAAGATGGGATGACTGCTGATTGGGCACGAGTACCTTACGATTTTCTGGAAACTGTCTCAAATCGAATTGTTAATGAGGTTAAAGGAGTTAACCGCGTGGTTTATGATATTACTTCTAAGCCGCCTGGAACTATTGAATGGGAGTAA
>NZ_CACA01000062.1:0-521 GCF_000180455.1 Kamptonema sp. PCC 6506 | reverse complement strand
GGCATTTATCCTCGGTTTTGCCTTAAAGGACATTCTGGCGAACTTTTTCAGTGGCTTAGTGTTATTGATTGATACGCCTTTCAGTTTCGGCGATGTTGTTGCTCTGTCAGATGGTTCGCGGGCAGTGATCAAAAAAATTGGTCTGCGGGTAACAACTATGTACTTAATCGATAGTCACTCTGAAATTTATATCCCTAATGCCAATTTCCAAGGTGAAAACATTATTAATCTTAGCCGTCCTACGAGTCACTATTACTACACCATTTCAATTCCCATCAAGGGTGATGTCGATCCAGCAAGAGCAATATCTCTGATGGAGAAAGTGGTACTTGCCCACCCCGATACAATGGGAGAACTAGAGGGTAAGCTGGAAGCAATTGACAATTACTACGGCCATTCTGGATCGGGGGTCAAACAGAAGTTAAAGCGAGAAGTTGGGCGGATGCGATTGCTAGCTGAGCAAGATGTCACCCGTATGCTCTTGAAAATTGAAATGAGCCTGAAGCAACTATCAGAATTTC
>NZ_CACA01000063.1:0-3930 GCF_000180455.1 Kamptonema sp. PCC 6506 | reverse complement strand
CCTCCCATTCCACCCACCACAGGGGAGTTTTATTAGAAAAATACTGTTCAACTGTTAGAGCTAAATGACCTAATTCTCGATCGGGGTGAAGTTCATGGTAAGTTTTGTACATGAATTTTACCAATTTTGCACGGTCTAGTCCCGAACCTGTACGCAACTGATAGCCTGGTATTAACTCAACGGATACCATAGGAATTAATGGGCGATCGCGATCGATTCACCGCTTCCCACTACAACATTTAATGTGGGTGTTTGAGCGTGCTGAGCTTGGGGACTAACTTCTTCAATAGGAGCTGGTGCGGCCATATCATTCGGCAAAAAAATCCGAGCACTAACTGCGGCGAGAGCGAGAAAAAAAATGATAACTGCGATTAAAGGGGCGACGTACTGACGAATGAAAGCCATAGATACAAAATTGTTGAGTTTTTACTCGCGATCGCGAAGATCATCTTCTGAAGATAATAGTAGATTATTTCGCTACTTGACAATTCTTTAAAACATAGTTATAAATTTTGCCAAGATTAGCTTGACTTTATAAAAAAGCTATGATACAATACGGTTCAAGCAAAGCAATCATTAGCCTTACAATTAAGGTAAAAAGCGATCGCCCTCTCGTCGGCTGCCTCCTGGGTACAAAAATCATTACCGACTGCCAATAGGGTCAAGAACAGATTTTGGTCGGTGGAGTATCACCTTCAAACAGTTAGCGATCGCCTCAGCAGGTAATTCTACCGTCATTAATTTGCGTTCACAAGTTTTAGGTACTGTCAAGGCGTGAATAATTAGTGCGATCGGTAGTGCTGATTTCGTAACTTTGCTGTAAACTAATAAATAACAACTAATAACTACTTCGTTCTGTATGTTCTTGTAGTTCAGTCTTCTTAACTCTGAACTACAACAACATACTTTTTATTAGGCACTGACCCAAAAAATATGAGTGCGGAACCGTCCCTTTACGAAGCTCTGGCAAAAATAATAGCGTATCAGGACGATAAACCTGAGTTTGAAGAGCAAGTTAAAAGTTTTCTGGAAACTAACAACTACTATATAGATCAAATATTCGACGATCTGCAAAGTGGTCTTCATGCTATCGGACTTGCTTCCACTGACCCCGATACATCTCCAGTTTTGATATTTCGCGGTACAGACTTTATAGAAGATGATGCCGCCTTCTCTGATGAGCGTGGTGTTGGTTACTTGCAAATTGACAACAATAGAGAAATTTTACAAAGCTGGCTGACACAAATAACTGAAGATTCTTTTAAGAATCCTACAGGCTTACTTCCCGATGTTATCGGTCACGGGATGGGAGGAGCTTTAGCTCAAATTTTTGCTGCTGAATTTACCTCCAAAACTGGAGACATATTTACCTTCAACTCTCCTGGTGTTTCAGCCGATACCGTCAATACTTTTAGGCGTAACCTAAGAGGCGCGAACAAAACTGTTAATCACTACATAGTTAACGGAGATATTGTTAGCCTTTTTGGGGAATCATTTCTGACAGGTAGAGTTTTTCTCCAAAGTTTTAACGATCCCAATATTCGACCCTTAATTATTTTAAATAAAAATCGAACCGACAATTTATTAACCAATCCTCCTGATGGTTTTTCTCAACGGCAGGTTTCTACAGATCAATTAATACTTCCTAGTTTTACCTATACCAATGACTCTGATTTTACAGAGTTTCAAACAGCTCTCTCTTTTATACAACCCAATTTATCAGAGGCGCTAAAAACCAGAGAAAGTGCAGAGAGATTGAGAACAAGCGGTAATTTTTCATTTTCGGGACTATTGCAGCAGATTCAAGTCGCTCTGGCTCCATCTCAAGCTAATTATTTAGTTGGGGATGCACAGAATAATTCTGCTAGCGCCGGCGGCGGCGATGATACATTAATTGGTGGCAACGGGAATGACACCCTCAGAGGCAATCAAGGTGATGATACTATTAGTGGTGGAAATGGCAATGATTTTCTTTACGGCGGTAAAGGAATCGATACTATCAGTGGTGGGGAAGGAGCTGATTTTATCAGCGGTGATGCTGGCGATGACATCTTAATTGGCGGTAGCGGACAAGATAGGTTTGTGTTAGCTCCGTTTGCGGGAATTGATACTATTGTTGATTTTGAAGATAGTGAAGATATAATCGTTTTAAGTGGAGGCTTTACCTTTGCTCAACTTAAAATTATTCCTGGTAATAATGGGCCATTAATTACTGTTGCGAAGAGTGGTGAGGTACTGGCAATTGTTGAAGGAATCGCTGTAAGTACCCTGAGTACGAGAGATTTTATTACTATTTAAGAAACTAGGATTGATTTATAATTAATGACGGATTATTGCTAATAAAGGGGATGACTAACCTGGATTTGTTATGAGGGCAGGTAAGATGCCTGCCCCCAAGAGTTTTGACCGACAACTGAGGATTATTTCGGATCTTCTAAAGGCAAAAAGAAAATTGTTAACATCCCTGGTATAACAGCCAGAGAACTAAATAAGAAATAATGCTGATATCCTCCCAGCCAAGTCTGCAAATAACCGCTAAAAACTCCGGGAATTAATACGCCTGCGGCCATAAATGCTGTGGTAATTGCATAATGGGAAGCTTCATATTCAGGTCGAACTGTACGCATTAAAAATACAGTATAGGCAGCTACGCCAAGTCCATAGGTAAACTGTTCTATGGAGTTGACTGCATAGGCCCAAATAATACTCGGTTGATACATTGCTAACAGCCAATACAATACATTAGTTGAGTTTTGCAGTATAGCTGTAGGCCACATCCATTTTTTTAACCCTTGTTTGGCGATTAAATATCCGCCAAGTAGCCCTCCAATCAAAAGAAAAATTACGCCGATAGTACCAGATAACAAACCCATTTCAGCAGTGGAAACTGCTAATCCGCCCTTCTGTATTGTATCCATTAAAAATGGAGGAGCCATTTTGAAAGTTAAGGCATCACCAAGGCGGAAAATTAAGACATAAGTAACAATCCAACCTATTTTATATTGGCTGAAATAGGTTCTAAATGCTTCTTCAAATGCTTCGTCGATAAAGCTGGTTGTTTGTGTGGATTTGTTGTAGGCGATCGCGCGACTTTCTACCTCTGGCAAATACCAGCGCTGAAATAGATAAATCAAAATAAATATTACTCCACCAATTCCAAATGCGATCGCCCATCCTAACTCCAAAGGATGAAGATTAAACGAGGAACCAAAAACTGAAAACGTAATATCTTTATATACTTTAGCATCAGTAGGATTTCCTGCTACTAAATGCTGTTCTGCAAAAGAACCCGCTAAAAAAACTAACAGACCACTTCCGGCAATTACTGCTCCTCTGTAAGCCGTATTACGAACGCCAACAAATAGCGCTTGCTGATCTTTATTTAGAGCCTTTAAATAAAATCCATCTATGGCGATATCGTGGGTAGCTGAAACAAATGCTATTATTGTAAAAATCACAAGTGATATTACCAGAGTCTGGGGCATTAACACGCCAAGCGCTAGCCAGAAAAATAGACCAGCACAAATGATTTCTGTGTTTAAAATCCATTGGCGTTTAGTGGAGTATAAATCAACTATCGGGCCCCATAAACCTTTTAATACCCAGGGAAAAGACAAAAGGCTGGTTAAGCCAATTAACTCATTGCTGGCTCCCAGACCTTTTAAAAAAATTACCGACATTAAATTTACAACAGTGTAGGGAAATCCTTCTGCGAAATATAATATTGATACCCATAATCCAGGGTTGCGCTTTTTTTCTGATAAGACCATGTTTTTTTAGTTCCTCGTTTGCTTAAGAGCAGTTTATCATACAGCAGTTTTTAGTTGAGTGCAGCACAGATAAGGGGTAAGGACACGGTAATGCCCATTGGTGTCAAGTTAAAAAGAAAGCCGCCAGGGGTTGAAACCTCTGTCTAAGTAGAAGGAAGAA
>NZ_CACA01000064.1:0-1989 GCF_000180455.1 Kamptonema sp. PCC 6506 | reverse complement strand
TCTAAGCCCATGCCAGCTAAGTCATCTGACTCTTCTTCCAGATCCAAATCCCCAAATGATTCCTCATCAGACGAGATCAGTGCAGAAGTTACTGCCGCGACTCCGGCAACTCCGGCAACTCCGGCTGCTGCTAAGCCGATACCGCCCATAACATTAGAATTGTCGGCAGCGGGCGTTGTTGCTGCTGGAACGGCTGCGGGTGCAGCGCTGGGAGTTGGAGGCACTACTGGGGGTGCTTGGGCAGGTCTTGCGGTTACAGTTGGCACAGATGCGATCGCAGGTGGTACTACCTCTGACGAAGAAATGCCCAAGGCAACATCAGGGTCAAAATTTAACCCTAAAACCTCAATCAACGTTTCTGGATCTGGGTTAAGCCTAGTAAAAGGCAACATTAACTGTTCCAGATTCGGTTCGAGTGCGTTGAGAACTCCCAGGATGAGATAAGAGGGAGGCCGCCTGCCCCCGTCGGGGGTTGATACCGACTGTACCTGCATTTGGAGTACCAGCCAGGAACGATTGGCTTGGTAATACTGCAACCACTTTTGTTTTAAAGTACCTGATAAGTCTTCAAAAAAAGCCATGACCTCTATCTCCTCATCCTGAAATGCTAGACCTATTAAACCATCATCAGGTCTAGCTCTTCTTCCTCTCTGGCAACTTGAGGTGCAGGATTGAGGTAAAAGTCAGACAACAAAGAAAATAGTTCGCGATCGGGGGTGTCGTTGGGTACTACACCTTCGGGACAGGCCAATATCTGATCGGCGATGTTTAGGTAGTAATCGCAGACGTAGTTCAGAGAGGGATCGCTCTCTGCCATTTCAAACAGTGTTTTGCCTTTGACGCGGGAAATCCGAATATCTTCGATCAGAGGCAGCACTTCTAGCACTGGCATGGGTACTGTCTCTATATACTTTTCGATCAAGTCGCGCTTGGAGGTACGATTGCCGATTAGTCCGGCGAGGCGTAGAGGGTGAGTCCGAGCTTTTTCGCGCACTGAGGCGGCGATCCGATTGGCAGCAAATAAGGCATCAAAGCCATTGTCGGTAACGATCATGCAGTAGTCGGCGTAGTTTAAGGGGGCAGCAAAACCGCCGCAAACTACGTCTCCGAGTACGTCAAACAAGATGATGTCGTACTCATCAAAGGCGTTGAGTTCTTTGAGCAATTTTACAGTTTCGCCAACGACGTAGCCGCCGCAACCAGCACCAGCGGGAGGGCCGCCTGCTTCTACGCAGTCAACGCCGCCGTAGCCTTTGTAGATGACATCTTCGGGCCAAACGTCTTCGTAGTGA
The DNA here is from genome assembly GCF_000180455.1 of Kamptonema sp. PCC 6506. Lineage (NCBI taxonomy): Bacteria > Bacillati > Cyanobacteriota > Cyanophyceae > Oscillatoriales > Microcoleaceae > Kamptonema > Kamptonema sp. PCC 6506. The sequence continues at coordinate 697 of NZ_CACA01000064.1, read as the reverse complement.
AAGTCTTTCTCCTGAAGGGTGTCAATAATTGTGGGGATCAGGAAGCCTGTGAGGGTAAATGTGCTGTCGTGCTTGGGATCGCAGCCAATTTGCAGCACTTTTTTGCCGCGCCGTGCTAAGGCAACTGAGATGTTGCAGCTAGTTGTCGATTTCCCAATGCCACCTTTTCCGTAAACTGCTAGTTTCACTGTGTTCTCCTATCGGTTCCTATCAAAACTATTGGGACGGTATTTTTTGCTTGTGGGCGCAATTATATTTGCGCTTTGTGCGGGCGACCCTTATGCCTTTGATTCAAATTTGGATTGGCCTTGTTTGGCTCCTTGATGGCATTATTGTCTAACTTCTCTAGAAAATAAAGGGGTGTCAGAGAGAGATTGGGTAGTAAACTAGACTATTTTCGCTCTTAATTTTAATAAACTTGCTATTTGAGATTATAAACCATATTTAAGGCTTTTTAAGATTTTTTAAGATTTTTATGTTAACTTTTTTATATAAAGAGGTACAAAATTAAATAAAGTTCAAGCTGCTAAGAATATTTGCTAATAACCCTGAATCTCCTATCTAGCTATTTGATTGCTGACGATCGCTAGATTATATAAGCATAAATACTTAAAGAACAGAGTGAAATCATAGTTAGTCTCAGTAATCACACCTATTGATGCTGAAACTTAAGTTTGATCGAGACGTGACCGAGGGG
>NZ_CACA01000065.1:0-2066 GCF_000180455.1 Kamptonema sp. PCC 6506 | reverse complement strand
GAACCCGCGCCAGCACCCATAATAATTAATCTGCCGCCTCTGCCAGCATCTGCGCCAGCACCAGTATCGGCATCTGCACCAGTATCAAGAGTCAATATCGCCCCAATGCCAGTACCAGCACCCGCGTCGGTTGTAGCTGCGCCAGTATCAACAGTCAATATCGCCCCAATGCCAGTACCAGCACCCGCGTCAGTTGTAGCTGCGCCAGTATCAACAGTCAATATCGCGCCTGTACCTGCTGCGTCAACACCAACAGTCAATGTCACGCCAGCACCAGCAGTTACTTTAATTCCTGCACCGACAGTCAATATCACACCTGTATTGCTTTCTGAACTATCAATCGCTATAACACCGGCACCGATACCGACTCTCAACCAAACGCCTGTGTTGAATTTAATACCAAATCTAGATCGGACAACGACAATAAATCCGACACCAGCGATCGCACCAGTACCCGCGCTAAGTTCGCCATTTCCGCTTAATCTCGAACAGCAGAATCAAATATCAAATTCTTTGGAACAAAATTCGCGATCGCCCTCTCCTCAAATCAATATTGCTGATTTACCAATTAATCCCAATGCTATTGTTCTCCCCCAAGAGGAAAGGTTGACTCGCGATTTTGTCAAATACCTAAGTTTGCCTTACCCGTCTCGGATGGCAACATTACAAGATGCCCAGAATATCCTAACGAGAATTGAAAAGACGACTGGAGTTAAACCAGCAATCATTTATATCGGCTTTATGCCGAAAGGTTCTAGTGCTTATCAACTAGAAAATATATCCTCAATTCTGCAAATCGATCGGCAAATTCAACCTAGTGACGAACTGGAAATGCTGATAGTTACGCCTAAAGGAGTTCCCATTCGCAAGCGCATCTCGCATACTACTCGCGCCCAAGTCGTCGCACTAGCCCAAGACTTTCGCACAGAAGTAACTAATCCTAGAAAACGTAATACTACAAGCTATTTGCCTTTAGCTCAGCAACTATATAAATTGATAGTTGCACCGCTAGAAGCGGATTTGCAAACACAGGGCATCAAGAATTTGTCTTTTGTTTCCGATACCGGATTGCGATCGCTCCCAATGGCAGCATTGCACGATGGGAAGGGGTTTTTGATCGAGCGATACAGTATTGGTCAGATGCCTAGTCTCAGTTTGACTGATACTCGCTTCGTCAATATCAAAAATTCCAAAGTGCTGGCGATGGGGGCCTCACGATTTGCTCATCTCAATCCTTTACCAGCAGTACCATTGGAATTATCAACTATCACCCCGCAGTTATGGCAGGGTAAATCTTTTTTGAATGAAGGCTTTACTCTGGCAAATCTGAAGGGAGAACGTCAGCAACAACCTTATGCGATCGTTCATTTGGCAACACACGCAGAATTTCAGGGGGGAAATCCTAGCAACTCCTACATTCAGTTATGGGATACGAAATTACGCTTGGATCAGTTGCGGCAACTGAAATGGAATAACCCCCCTGTTGAGCTATTAGTGCTGAGTGCTTGTAAAACTGCTGTGGGAGATGAGGAGGCGGAGTTGGGTTTTGCGGGGTTAGCAGTGCAGGGGGGTGTGAAGTCGGCTGTGGCTAGTCTCTGGTACGTTAGCGATGAAGGGACTTTGGGGCTGATGACGGAGTTATATCAGCACTTGAAAAGTACACCGATTAAGGCCCAAGCGCTACAGGAGGCGCAAATAGCTATGATTAGAGGGCAAATCCAAATCAATAATGGCAAGCTGCATACTGGTTCTGGGGAGCTGCTGCTGCCGCTGGAACTGGTCACAAGAAGCAATGATAATTTATCTCATCCTTACTATTGGGCGGCTTTTAGGATGATTGGTAATCCTTGGTAATACCATTTCTCCAAATTAATGCAACAGTAGCAACAGTAGGTTGATTCTATGTAGTAAACTCAACGATGTGGACTGTAGCATACTTTTAGAGAAATGGTATTAGTAGGGAAAGCTGTAATGATTCCTTTGGATATTGCCATAATTTTATAGTCAAACATGAGTCTATCTCATTTTAAACTCGTTCGCGATCGCGCATTATGAACCAATCTACC
>NZ_CACA01000066.1:0-5515 GCF_000180455.1 Kamptonema sp. PCC 6506 | reverse complement strand
CAAAACAAAGCCCCTTTCTGAGTATGAGAAAGAGGCATTGTAGAATAGAAATCCCTGGCATCGAGCTATTTTCCCAGGCAGTGACCCACCAAGTATCTTCGCCACAGCAGCGTTTAACATCCGAGTTCGGGATGGAATCGGTGTGGTTCCACCGCGTCATAAACACCAGGAAAAGCTGTAAGGGTATAAGAGCCCTGAAGACTGCAAAGAAACAAGTCATGATCAAATCAAAAGTCAGAGGTCAAGCCCTCGGTCTGTTAGTGCGCCTCAGCTTCATCCCTCACAGGACTTCCACTTAACGCCTATCAACGGGTGTTCTGCCCGTGACCTTACTGGATAACTCCATGAGAAGACTCATCTTGAGGTGGGCTTCCCACTTAGATGCTTTCAGCGGTTATCCACTCCGCACTTGGCTACCCTGCGTTTACCGTTGGCACGATAACAGGTACACCAGCGGTGCGTCCCTCCCGGTCCTCTCGTACTAGGGAGGAATCCTCTCAATCTTCTTGCGCCTGCACCGGATATGGACCGAACTGTCTCACGACGTTCTGAACCCAGCTCACGTACCGCTTTAATCGGCGAACAGCCGAACCCTTGGGACGTACTTCCGCCCCAGGTTGCGATGAGCCGACATCGAGGTGCCAAACCTCCCCGTCGATGTGGACTCTTGGGGGAGATCAGCCTGTTATCCCTAGAGTAACTTTTATCCGTTGAGCGACGGCCCTTCCATACGGAACCGTCGGATCACTAAGACCGTGTTTCCACCCTGCTCGACTTGTAGGTCTTACAGTCAAGCTCCCTTATGCCTTTGCACTCTATGGCTGATTTCCAACCAGCCTGAGGGAACCATTGTGCGCCTCCGTTACCTTTTAGGAGGCGACCGCCCCAGTCAAACTACCCCCCTGAAACTGTCTCTTTCCCAGATAATGGGAAAAGGTTAGAATTCTAGCCTCGCTAAAGTGGTATCTCACCGTTGGCTCCATCCTGCCCACAAGCAGAACTTCAAAGCCTCCCACCTATCCTGCGTAAGCGAAGCCCGAACACAATTCCAGGCTATAGTAAAGCTTCATAGGGTCTTTCTGTCCAGGTGCAGGTAGTCCGTATCTTCACAGACAATTCTATTTCGCCGAGTCTCTCTCCGAGACAGCTCCCAGATCGTTACGCCTTTCGTGCGGGTCGGAACTTACCCGACAAGGAATTTCGCTACCTTAGGACCGTTATAGTTACGGCCGCCGTTCACTGGGGCTTCAGTCGCCAGCTTCAGGATTACTCCCTGACCGACTTCCTTAACCTTCCAGCACTGGGCAGGCGTCAGCCCCCATACGTCGTCTTGCGACTTAGCGGAGACCTGTGTTTTTGGTAAACAGTCGCCTGGGACTCTTCACTGCGACCACCTTGCGGTGGCACCCCTTCTTCCGAAGTTACGGGGCAATTTTGCCGAGTTCCTTAGAGAGAGTTATCTCGCGCCCCTTGGTTTACTCAACCTCCCTACCTGTGTCGGTTTCGGGTACAGGCAATAACTGTTTATGGTGTTTAGAGCTTTTCTAGGAAGCATGACATCTACCACTTCCCTCCCGTAGGAGGTCGTACTCGTACCTCAGCTCAAGACGTTTTCACCGTCTCTCAACACCTCGAATACTTAAACCGGTAACCAACATCCGGCTGGCGATTGCCTTCTCCGTCCCTCTGCACCAACAATTATCGGTACGGGAATGTTAACCCGTTATCCATCGACTACGCCGTTTGGCCTCGCCTTAGGACCTGACTCACCCAGAGCGGACGAGCCTGGCTCTGGAACCCTTAGGGTTTCGGGGTGTAGGATTCTCACCTACATTTGCGCTACTCAAGCCGACATTCTCACTTCCGCACAGTCCACACCTGCTTGTCGCTAGTGCTTCACACCGTTGCGGAACGCTCCCCTACCAATATTATTCATATTCCACAGCTTCGGTAGACTGCTTAGCCCCGTTCATTTTCGGCGCAAGAGCGCTTGACCAGTGAGCTATTACGCACTCTTTCAAGGGTGGCTGCTTCTAGGCAAACCTCCTGGTTGTCAGTGCACTCTCACCTCCTTTATCACTTAGCAGTCATTTGGGGACCTTAGCTGGTGGTCTGGGCTGTTTCCCTCTCGACGATGGAGCTTATCCCCCACCGTCTGACTGGCCGAGTACGGGTTTGGTATTCAGAGTTTGTCTCGATTTGGTACCGCTCTCGCAGCCCGCACCGAAACAGTGCTTTACCCCCAAACTTAATCTCGACCGCTGTGCCTCAACACATTTCGGGGAGAACCAGCTAGCTCCGGGTTCGATTGGCATTTCACCCCTAACCACACCTCATCCGCTGATTTTTCAACATCAGTCGGTTCGGACCTCCACTTGGTGTTACCCAAGCTTCATCCTGGACATGGTTAGATCACCCGGGTTCGGGTCTATAAACAGTGACGAAACGCTTTCTTCAAACTCGCTTTCGCTTTGGCTGCGACGATAAATGTCTTAACCTGCCACTGCCTATAACTCGCCGGCTCATGCTTCAACAGGCACACGGTCACTCGTTAAATCGAGCTCCCATTGCTTGTAAGCTGACGGTTTCAGGTTCTATTTCACTCCCCTTTCGGGGTTCTTTTCACCTTTCCCTCGCGGTACTGGTTCACTATCGGTCACACAGTAGTATTTAGCCTTACGAGATGGTCCTCGCAGATTCACACGGGATTTCACGGGCCCCGTGCTACTCGGGATGCAGCTAAGCTGGTCTAATTTTCGACTACGGGACTTTCACCCTCTCTGGTGTAGTTTTCAGCTACTTCGTCTAACCTTTCCAGTCTTTTGTCGCTGTCCCACGACCCCAGATGTAAAAACACCTGGTTTAGGCTGATTCCCGTTCGCTCACCACTACTAGGGAAATCGCAATTGCTTTCTTTTCCTCGGGCTACTAAGATGTTTCAGTTCGCCCGGTTGGCTGCGCGTCATCTATGTATTCAACGACGCGCCTTAAGGGTTGCCCCATTCGGAGATCTCCGGATCGATGCTTGCTTCCAGCTCCCCGGAGTTTTTCGTAGGTCGCCACGTCCTTCATCGCCTCTGTGTGCCTAGGTATCCACCGTCAGCCCTTTGTAGCTTGACCACTTTTTTTGTTTGATTGTCGGCTTGATTTGACTTTCACCTAGAATAAATTCCTGGCTATGTCAGTCAAACTTTTTGATGACTTATTTCTATGCAGTTTTCAAGGTTCTGGCTGGACTTGGAAGACCAGCATTCCGATTAGCTTGAAGCTGAATCTAGGTGCTGAGCTTTTATAGTCACTCTTTCTAGTCTATCACATATTGCTAAAAGCGCAACAGTTTTTTGACTTTATTTTTGGTTGTCGGTGTTATTGATTTTGTGGTTTTCGGCTGGTTGGGTAAGAGTGGAGGTAAGCGGACTCGAACCGCTGACATCTGCCTTGCAAAGGCAGCGCTCTACCAACTGAGCTATACCCCCACTGGTGAAATTAAAAATTAAACATTAAAAATTAAAAATCATAAACAATCTTTAATTTCCTCGTTTCAATTTCTAATTAAGGTGGGCCATTCTGGATTTGAACCAGAGACCTCACCCTTATCAGGGGTGCGCTCTAACCAACTGAGCTAATAGCCCATCAACCGAACTAGGTAATAGTTTGAAAGCACGTTTGACAACAATTTCCTCGAACGACCAGGGATATCTGAATATTAACCGTGAAAGTGGATTAGGTTAATTTCAGTTGGTCTCCCTAAAAGGAGGTGATCCAGCCACACCTTCCGGTACGGCTACCTTGTTACGACTTCACCCCAGTCATCAGCCCTGCCTTCGGCATCCTCCTCTCTTGCGAGTTAGAGTAACGACTTCGGGCATGGCCAACTTCCATGGTGTGACGGGCGGTGTGTACAAGGCCCGGGAACGGATTCACCGCCGTATGCTGACCGGCGATTACTAGCGATTCCGCCTTCACGCAGGCGAGTTGCAGCCTGCGATCTGAACTGAGGCAGGGTTTACGGGATTAGCTCACTCTCGCGAGTTGGCTGCCCTCTGTCCCTACCATTGTAGTACGTGTGTAGCCCAGGACGTAAGGGGCATGCTGACTTGACGTCATCCCCACCTTCCTCCGGTTTGTCACCGGCAGTCTCTTTAGAGTGCCCAACTTAATGCTGGCAACTAAAAACGAGGGTTGCGCTCGTTGCGGGACTTAACCCAACATCTCACGACACGAGCTGACGACAGCCATGCACCACCTGTGTTCGCGCTCCCGAAGGCACTCCGAGCTTTCACTCAGATTCGCGACATGTCAAGTCCTGGTAAGGTTCTTCGCGTTGCATCGAATTAAACCACATACTCCACCGCTTGTGCGGGCCCCCGTCAATTCCTTTGAGTTTCACACTTGCGTGCGTACTCCCCAGGCGGGATACTTAACGCGTTAGCTACGGCACTGTCCGGGTCGATACAGACAACACCTAGTATCCATCGTTTACGGCTAGGACTACTGGGGTATCTAATCCCATTCGCTCCCCTAGCTTTCGTCCTGTGAGTGTCAGTTATGGTCCAGCAGAGCGCCTTCGCCACCGATGTTCTTCCCAATCTCTACGCATTTCACCGCTACACTGGGAATTCCCTCTGCCCCTACCACACTCTAGCTATTCAGTTTCCACTGCCTTTACAGAGTTAAGCCCTGCGCTTTAACAGCAGACTTGAATTGCCACCTGCGGACGCTTTACGCCCAATCATTCCGGATAACGCTTGCATCCTCCGTCTTACCGCGGCTGCTGGCACGGAGTTAGCCGATGCTGATTCCTCTGGTACCGTCATTTTGTTCTTCCCAGAGAAAAGAGGTTTACAACCCAAGAGCCTTCCTCCCTCACGCGGTCTTGCTCCGTCAGGCTTTCGCCCATTGCGGAAAATTCCCCACTGCTGCCTCCCGTAGGAGTCTGGGCCGTGTCTCAGTCCCAGTGTGGCTGATCGTCCTCTCAGACCAGCTACTGATCGATGCCTTGGTAGGCTTTTACCCCACCAACTAGCTAATCAGACGCGAGCTCATCAACAGGCGATAAATCTTTTCCCTTGCGGTACATCCGGGATTAGCAGCGGTTTCCCACTGTTGTCCCAGTCCTGTTGGCAGATTCTCACGCGTTACTCACCCGTCCGCCACTAATGTATTGCTACACCCGTTCGACTTGCATGTGTTAAGCAGACCGCCAGCGTTCATCCTGAGCCAGGATCAAACTCTCCGTGATGAAACGAAGTTAGTTCTTTAGGCTCTCTCTTACTCATTAAGTAAGAGATTCTCGTTTTTTTGTTTTTGGGTGTTGAGTTTTCACTCTCGACCCGTTATAATTTTGACGAGGTTTAAATAGTGCTTCGTGCTTTCAAACTATTGATTTTTCTAGGTTCGGGGCGCTTCGGGTCAGTTGCCTTTCCTTCTGGCGCTTTATTAATCTAACCCGACTGCCAAGGAATGTCAAGCGTTTTGGCAAAGTTTTTTTGACTTTTTTTGGAGTCAATCCCAG
>NZ_CACA01000067.1:0-7910 GCF_000180455.1 Kamptonema sp. PCC 6506 | reverse complement strand
ATTCACCAATTTTCTTCTGCCTAGAGTGACAAACTAGGGGTAATCCGAGAAAATAGCTCTCCCGTAAAAGAATTTGGGCTATTGAAGAAGTTTCCTGGTGCTGCTAAAACATCTTCCCTAAACAAACAAAACCCGCGAAGGCGGGTTAGGGAGTCCGTAGATGCGGACGTTGTTTATGTAGACGCGATCTTCAATTAGTTTCGCACTCAAGCACTTTTCAACCAATTCTTGTACAAGTTTTCTTTAACCATACTTTGCCTGAGCACTTCGACTAGATACTCTTGAGCTTGCTCTAGACTCAGGTGCTTGACTTCATCGCGCAAAACTTGCAGTTTGAATTGTTGTTCTAAGCTAAGACCTGTGGGCATTTCCATAGTTCACTCCTCCAATCTATAAGGGAGATATTTTAAGAACGACGTTGGCTTGGGTTCTTTGTATCCCCTTAATTGTAAATTATAGTTACATAGTATTGACAATCTGTCCAAAGTAAACATTTTTGGACTTATCTATGTAGCAAAAGTACATCTAAGTGTGTATGGCCCTATCATAAAAGGGTGAAAACCAGGCAGGATGAGCCAAAGGAGCTAGTCTAATGGACGCAATGGAGTTTTTTCAAAGAAGTGCTGGCCTGTGGCGATCGCAGCGCAGCATCCATCACCTTGCCTTCCGACAAGCGGAATTGGGAGATTCAAATATAGAGGTGACAGCGCTGGCGGCGGACGATCCGCGAGTCGCAGAAATCTGCGCGATGCACGAAGTTGAGCCTACTCAGGCGGCAGGTGGTGCTTTTGTGACTTGGCACGGGTCAATGGCCTGGGACAAGGAAGACGAAAATCACAAGGGGTCTACAGTGTTTGCGATCGTACCCGATGCAGAAAATCCCAGACAAGGTTTGATGCTGCGAGAGCGCGGCTATGCGGAAATCATGCCCGTAGCTGGACGCTATGAGATGGATGCTGAGGATGGGTTGGTCTTAATTACAGAATACGAAACCATGAGCTCGATCGAGCGCTTCTGGTTTACTAACCCCAATGTGCGGATGCGGACAAGCTCAGTCAAACGCTTCGGCGGCTTTAGCACCTCTACTTTCTGCACGGAAATCCGGGTGGAACCAGAGTCTCAGGCAGATGCTCCTCCACAGGATGAAGTCGCAACAGAGCAGTTTTACTCCGCTCTTGGCTGGTAGGGAAGAGAGAATGGGGAGTTTTGAGTTTTGAGTTTTGACTGGCAACAGTCAGAAATTCCCCCTTCCCCTCTGTCCCTCTGTCCCTCTGGCTTCTTGCCTTTCTACCCCCTACCTCCCCTGTCTGCCAACGTCAAAAAATGTTAAAGATTGTTGCGTAATTTCAGAAAAATAAGATTTAGATTGCTAGAATCCCCTACCCTGTAATGATGGCTAGTTGTAGCAATACACTAGCTGTTGATAAAACTAGCGGCGAACTTAGGCTGTTAACCTAAGTGGAGTAAGTTCAGTAAAGGGACTTTGACATCCCTAGCTAGAGCAACTCTCTAAGTCGAAATGAATCCCCGTGTCTTCAGAGCGGGGATAGTCAAAGTGTCAACAACTTCTGAAAATTAAGATTACGGAGATTGTAACGTGGCGCTTCCTTTATTAAGCTACAGCCCTAAGAGCCAAAACCAGCGTGTTTCTGATTTTGAAACCCGGAGCGACGAGCAGCCCAGAATTTTTACAACTGAAAATGTCCTGAGTTCAGGGGACATAGAAGGTTTGATTTGGGCCGCCTATCGCCAGATTTATAGCGAACACCAGATGCTGAAAAGCAACCGCCAGGTAGCCTTGGAATCGCAACTTAAGTGCGGCCAAATTACGGTACGGGACTTCATCCGGGGTTTAGCTACTTCCGATCCCTTCCTGCGTCGGAATTATCAAACCAACAGCAACTACCGCTTTGTGGAAATGTGCGTACAGCGCATTTTAGGTCGCGATGTTTACAGCAATCGTGAAAAGATCGCTTGGTCAATTGTGGTTGTCAACAAGGGGCCCCAAGGTTTCATCGATGACTTGCTCAACAGCGAAGAGTACCTGAACATCTTTGGCTACGATAAGGTACCTTATCAGCAGCGGCGGGTGTTGCCCCAACGGAATGTAGGGGACACACCTTTTAACCTGAAAACCCCTCGCTACGGTGAATACCACCGCTCGCAGTTGGGCTTCCCGCAAATGATTTGGCAGACAAGCGTGCGTCGTTTTGTTCCTCAAGAACAACAGGCAAAGGCTGGCGATCCGTCGCAGTATTTGAATATGGCACGGCAGATGCCGGTACCTGCGGCTCCGCCGTCGCGAGTGCCTTTGGCAAATCTCAATATCGCAACTACGGTTCCTTACCGCCGCCGATAAAATTTGCTCTTGCTTGCCAGATTCCAGAGCGCCAGAAAGCTAACTGAATCTATCAGATGTGACTTTCTGGATTTTGAGTTTTGAGTTTTGAGGTTTGAGTTTTTGTTAACTCAGAATCCAAAACTCAGAACTCATAATTTTTTAGAGGGGCTAGGGGCTAGGGAAAGAGGGAAAGAGAGTCAATAGTGTCAGCCATAAGCGAGTGTCCTAACTGTTGTGACGGTTGCTATATCATCTAACGCGGTTGATTTAAAAAACGCCCCGCCAACATCATCGCATCTCCAATATCGACATCATTATCGCCATCGGCATCTAAAAAGGAACTCAACAGCGAATTTTGGCCTTGCTGCGGATCTTGAGCATTACTGCCCATTTGCAGTAAATTAAGTACCAGAGGAATCAAGACAGGAATCATAGCTTGAATTGTCCCCGGATCGATACCTGTTCTTTGAGCGATCGCCTCAGTAATTTGCGTTACCTGGTTAGAATTAAATAAACTCTGAACGGCTTGAATATTGGGAGTTGTACCGCTGTATTGATTGACAATTGCTTGAGCTTGAGCGTTACCAGACTGCGATCGCACATCTTGCAAAGCCGAGCGCACATAACCCCCTAACATCGATACTGCCATTTGAGCCATTCCCGGCTCAACACCATAGTTATTGCTCAGTTGTTGGACAGTACCAACAATATTATCCAACTGATTTGGACTAGCCTGCTGATTTGGATTGTCGATCGCGCCCAAAATTTGATCGAATAGTCCCATAGTTTCAACCTCCCTGTCTCATTGCTAAATTCTAGAGTATTTACTCATTAAACCCTTTACATCATAAATCATTATCTTTCTGACTTTAATCAAATTAAAGGTTTGAGAATTGAGGACTAAACAATTCCTCTATGAATCGCCCCTCCTCCACTTCTTAAACAACTCCGGCGTAACTAACCCTTGAGGAAAAAATATCGTCCCCAAAACAATCAACAACCCAAAAATAATTAACCGCCCATCCCGCAAAAATTGCGCCAACCAAATCGGTAAACCCGCCGTAGCTGCCAGCGCCCTCAAAACCTCCGGCAAAGCCGTAAACACCATCCCCCCTAACACCGGGCCTAAAAACGTTCTATTCCCACCAATTAACACCGAAGTTAAATAAATAATACTAGCATCAAAAGTACCTTGACGAGCATTCCAAGTATTAAGAAAGTGAGCGCTAACCGCACCCACAACCCCCGCCAAAATCGCACCCAAAGTAAAAGCTAAAACTTTATAAAAAGTCGGATTAATCCCAATCGCATCAGCCACCAATTCATCCGCACGAATAGCCGCAAAAGCACGACCTACGCGGATACGTTCAAGGCGATAAAGAAGTGCCATACTTACTAATAGTAAAGGCACTGCAACCCACAAATACTCAATCGGTGTGCCAAAAGGTTGAGGAATCCCAAAAATCCCCACCGCGCCCCCAGTGATATCCAAATTTAGCGATAAAACCCGCAGAATTTCTACAAAAGCAATCGTTGCAATTGCTAAATAAATTCCCCGCAATCGCAAAGCAGGAACCCCTACAAAAATTCCCAAACAACCACTGATAATACCAGCAATTAACATTTCCAACAACAGGAACGGCAAAGGAAATAAATTGCCTGTTTGCTTAAATACCGTAGTAGAAAGAATTGCGGCAATATAACCACCCAAAGCATAAAAACCAGGACTAGCTAAAGATAATTGCCCAGTCATCAACGGCAAATAAAGAGATAGCCCTAGCATTGCCCCTAACAGCATTGAAACAATTAAAAACCCGTAAGTAGCAAAAAAATCAGCCATTTATAATGTATTTGTTATTTATTAACTGGTAATTTTGGTCAAACTTCCCTCTTCCTTCTTCCCTCTTCCTTCTTCCTTCTTCCTTCTTCCTTCTCTAAACCTTCTGAATAAACCGCCGTCCTAACAAACCCTGTGGTCTCACCAAAAGCATAACAAACAATATAGCAAAAGCCGCAGCATCCTTATAAGCAGAAAAATCCGCAGGTACAAAAGCCTCGACTAACCCAATTACAAAACCTCCTAAAACCGCCCCAGGAATACTCCCCAATCCCCCAAGTACAATTACTGCCAAACCCTTCAAACCAAAAACAATCCCAAAGTATGGCCCTGCAATACTCACGCTAGAACCCACTAAAGTTCCCGCCAAACCCGCCAAAAAACTGCTCACAAAAAATGTCAAGACAATATACCTATCAGTGTCAATACCTAACAAACTAGCCGTAATATCATCTTCAGCTACAGCTTGCATCGCCTTACCAAACTTAGTAAAGTTTATCAGGTAAGTTAAGATAGCTACAATCACTATAGATACCCCAAAAATCACCACCTGAACAGTGCGAATTGGAATTGGTTTATCCAATGTTCCAAAGTTAATTGCCGCAGGTAAATTCCCATAAGTATTAGCAGGAAATGTGTAAATTTCCGCTCCAACCAGATATTGAATGATATTCGCGATCGCAACAGCCACCCCTAAACTAGAAACCACTGTCAATAGCGGGTCAGATTGTCGTTGGCGTAATGGTCTAAAAGCAATCCTTTCGATCGTAACCCCAACCAAACCAGCTAGCGTGCTGCCAATAATTAACGCTCCAAAAAAAGGCAATTGCACAGGCCCTTTAGCATTAGCTAGCAACCCATTAAAACCAAAAGTTCCCCCCATTAGCGTATAGGTGAAATAGGCCCCCAACGTAAATACAGCACCGTGAGCAAAATTAATAATTCCCAGAATAGAAAAAACTAGCGTGTAGCCCAAAGCAAAAATAGCATACACGCTGCCAATCGATAAACCATTGAGAAATTGTTGAATAAATTGAGTGATGTCCACATTCCCTCTTTTACAGCGGAGACTTTTCTTCAACAATTGCCGCAGAAAATTCTTTATAATTTGCTTCTACTTTGTTAAAATATGCTTGAGCATAATCCAACAAATAACTCTGCCATTGAGAAACATTTTCCGCCCAATAAATTAGCTCATCTGCGATTGCCGATCCTTGACGACCACTACTGCGTAGCTGATTCCAAGCCGTTATTTGCCCCATCGTTTTCAGCACCTTTTCTAACCGCCCTAACTTCCCATTCCATTGATCTAAACTCACCTTATCTTGAGTAGGCTGTAACCCCCGCAAAACAAATGGTTTGCCCTCCATTTCTACTGGTGAAACCCAAGATTGCGGCATAGCTTCCATCCGCTTTTGGATATTAACAATTCTTTCAGCTTCATTAACCCATTTAGGTTGTGGCAACTTTAAATAGGGAGTCAGAGAAGATGGGAGTGCTTGTTTGATATCGAGCAAATAGTTATCGTCAGGAGAACCTTTCCCTTCAACTAAGATCGCATAGCGCTTTACTCCTAAACTGCCAGTTCCAGCAATTCGTACTCCCACATCCAATACCTCAAAAAAATCAGGGTTTTGCTGCTTAGCTGCCCAATTTTTTACCAAAGATTCAAGCAACAATCGCTCATCTGAAGATACAGAAGCCGTGCGTTTATTATCAATAATAAAACGACGTTTGCCTTTTTTCTCTTCCGTCCGCCGATCCAAAAAATCTTTCCGACGGCGTAGTTTCAAACTCTCTAATAAATCTGCAACCATCCCCTCAGCCGTCGCCGCCTCTACAGTACGAGCAGTTCCTGATGCCAAAGCATCAGTATAAGCCTTGAGAAAGCAATGACACAAACTAATTGCTTCCGATTGATTTACTCCTAGCGTACCCGCACCGATCAAAATGCTAGTAAGAAAACGAGTTATTTCCCAAGTAGCAGGAGCTAAAGCCCCTTCATCAAAATCGTTGATATCAAAATAGACTAGCCGATTATCACCCTTGTAGCTGCCAAAATTTTCCAGGTGCAAATCACCACATATCCAGACAGGCGGCGCATCATTCAGCGGGGAATTTATAGGCCAATCTTCGTAAAATAAATGACAAGTCCCACGAAAAAAAACAAAACTATTAGAAGCCATTGCTTTGTATTTCAACAATAACCGCTCTGGGTTGCGTCCTTGATTAAATTGCTTAATTCGCTCTAGTACTCTATCAGTCATGATTTTTGTTCCTTGATTGCTTACTCTCTTTTGGCTGATTTCAAAAATTTGCTTACTTCAAAAATACAAATTTTCCATTAACTCCATCTGCATCCATTTTAATCTGTGCTACGTAAAATGCTTTCTGATTGATTTCTCCTTGAGGCGTGAAAGAAATTTCACCCAAAGGCGTGTCATATTTCCCAATCAACAATTGCGAATTCAAATTAGTACGCAAATCGGCCAAGGGCTGAGCAGTAATGTTGGATTTAGCATTTACAGCTTTTAATGCCTCAACAAAAACCTGAACTCCAGTGAAAGCTTGAGCGCTAAATTGAGGAGGTTCTTTCTTAAATTGGCTACGATAAGCCTCTCGGAACGCTTTGTTAACTTCATTTTCATGCTCAGGGCTATAGGCTTGAGCAATCAAAACACCATCGCACAGCGCTTTACATACTGACAATACATTGGAAGTATTTAAACCATTACCACCAATGATAATCCCTTTATAACCAAGTTCTCGCAACTGTTTAATTAAGTTGCCCCCATCGGCTGCCAACCCAGAAATAATAATCAAATCTGGTTGCACGTTAATAGCATTAGTTGCTTGGGATTGAAAGTCAGTATCAGTAGTCAAGAATTTTTGCACCGTTGTCAATTCTAGCCCCTTATCTTTGACAGTTTTCTGAAAAGTTTCAGTCTCAGATTTACTAAAAGCATCATTCTGTGCAAAAAACACAGCCACTTTTTTAATGTTGGGATTTTGCTTAAGGGCCGCTGCGATCGCATTGGGGGCTACCACCGCCACAGGTGCCGAGACGCGAGCTATATATTCACCGATTTCTGGAATACCTTTAGCTGTGTTAGAGGGGGCTAATACTGGCACTTTGGCGCGATCGGCAATTGGATCGGCACTAAAAGCTTGCTGGGAAAGGGTGGGGCCAACAATACCCACAACTTTATCCTGATTGATCAGAGTTTGAAAAGCGTTGATTGCGCCCTGTTCATCCCCCCCCGTGTCTTGGAACACCAATTTAATCGGAATCCCATCAATCCCACCCTTGTCATTGAAATATTTTTCTGCAATTTTCGCGCCCGCAACTTCCTCCTGACCCAGTAAAGCAACGTTGCTGGTTTGTGCCACCCCAATCCCGATGGGAATGGCTGAAGCCGCTACAGGTGAAGAAGGGGAGGTTGAAGTTGTGGGAGATGTTGTTGTGGATGTTGAGCTTGTGTTCGCTTGACCACAGGCAATCAGCAGTGAAGCACAGGTAGCAAACAAAGTGAAGGGATGAACAGCAGGCTTTTTCATAAGCTCTAGGTAAAACACATATATGTATGTCGCCATATTTTACCTAGCTAAGGGTTCAAACCAAGATCGGAACCAAGATCGGAATAAAGGAAGAGAGGGGTAAAAAGGGAAAAGAGAGAAAATGTAGAGAATGGTTGCGATAATTCCCAGCCAGCTCAGCGGGTAGAAGCCTTA
>NZ_CACA01000068.1:0-636 GCF_000180455.1 Kamptonema sp. PCC 6506 | reverse complement strand
CTAGTTTTATTTTATAACAGAATGGCTGATACCAAATCCGGCTTTACTACCCCCTTTATTGTCATTGCGAACGTAGTGAAGTAATCTCAAAGCCTTGATTTAAAGTCAAGAGTGCGTAAGTTTTGTAAAAATAATCCATTGACCTTCAACAATCGCGATCGCGCCTCCGGGAAAGGGAGCGGTTTGGGATCTATTAGGTGCAGAAATTAATTCTCGAATTTTTTCAATGTGAACAAAACTCGGAGAAACAGGCAATATTTCCTGTAATAATTGCCTTAAAACCCTTCTTTGTAAAGCCAAATGAACTCCATTCAAAATATGGCGATTAATTCGATATTTTCCATCTAAACTATTGCTAAAAGATGCTTGTAAGCACAATTCACTAGCCGCAATTGCTAGATAGTCTGTATCGGCCCGAAGGAGTTCTGCGGTTTGCGCTAGAGCTTGTTCAGCTTGGGGATTGAAGTGAGTTTGCAAGTATGGCAACAATTCAGCGCGGATACGATTACGAGCATACTTTAAGTCGTGGTTAGTAGAATCTTCCCAAATTTCTAGGTTTTGCTCTTGACAAAATGCACCTGTTTGGGTACGAGTGATTTCGAGCATGGGACGCACTAATAAGGGAGCGGGGGGGAG
>NZ_CACA01000069.1:0-3494 GCF_000180455.1 Kamptonema sp. PCC 6506 | reverse complement strand
ATTAGCCATTACCCATTACCCAATTCCCAATTTTCCTAAGTAGAATTGTCTGTACTACTTAGGGGGGTTATCTCGAAAGGAAATTTAGAAGACAATTTGTGAAGATATAAAGAGTAAGTCGAGGAAAAATTAATGAGCTTTTCAATCCAATCGCTTTATACCTGGTATCGCAACACCCTTCGCAATCCCAAATATCGTTGGTGGATTGTTCTGGGAACTCTAGCCTATCTGATCAGTCCGATTGATATCGCTCCCGACTTTCTGCCAATTGTCGGGCAAATTGATGATATCGCTATTCTGACCCTCCTGGTTTCCGAAGTCTCGCAGATGGCGATCGAGTATGCTAAATCCCGTCAAGCTGCAAGTGGTACCGAAGCCTCCGATCCAGTCAATGATAGCCCTAGTTACAATCCTGGTACTGTTGACGTGGATGCGGTTTCTGTTAAATGATGGTCAACTAAATTTTCAAGATTTAACCTCCAACCCTGAAGCGTGTCTCTCGGAGATAGTTGATTAGGATTGGAGGTTTTTAATATGAACACTCCCAACGCCATTGATTTGATTTGTGTCTATCTAATTAACTAGGACTTACGCCGCTCAAAAACCCGGTTTCTGCGTCAATCTTTCTCGAAAAAAGCGATGATTTTGGTCAGAAAGCGGGTTTTTTGCGTAAGTCATATTAACATCTAATTTAACTCAGCTCTAGGTAAAGATTGCTGGAATAAATTACTATCATGCAGATGACTTAACTAAAATTTCTTTGAAAGCGATCGCCGAAAACATAATGTTACCAGAATTCTATCAGAGAAGCTTACAAACACAACTGACGCACGCTCAGTTTGTGCTGTTAAAAATATTAGTACAACGGTGTTGCCAACTAAATTCTTCTGCCTTATACTATAAATTGAGATAATATGCAAGTTCCAGAAGAACATTTTGATGGTCAGCAATTGCTTTTAAAGAGAAGGCAATATGCTCGTCGCCGCCCCTAAATACCTCTAAAAAAGTGGAAGTTGCGACTGATATTATGTAACCTATATTTAGGCTCCGACTCAGGGTATCTAAGGGGATCGCTAAAGATTACTAAAATTGGTATTAAAAATCTGTTGTGAATCCTCTACCTTCTGAGAATATTAGCTAAGGTAGAATCTCAGGAATCAGGCATGGGACTCAATCGGCGGCAATTTTTACAAAGATCTGGCTGGCTGTTGGCGGCGCTGGGAATTAGCGAGGCTTTATTCTGGCAAATAAGCGATCGCTACGCCCAAGCTCTAGCGCAACCGACGAAGCGTAAGTTAGCACTGTTAGTAGGGATAAATCAGTATCCCAACTTAGAGGCACAAAGTACGCCCCTGCGCGGCTGTGTTACGGATGTGGAACTGCAACGAGAACTACTGATTTGTAGGTTTGGGTTTGCACCTGCGGATATTCTCAGCTTAACTGATAGCCTTGCTACCAGAGAGAACATTGAGGCAGCTTTTAATAGCCATCTGAGGGAACAAGCTAAGCCGGGAGATGCGATCGTTTTTCACTTCAGCGGTTTTGGTAGTCAGGTGAGTTTGGGCTCGTCTCTGGAAACATTGCAGAATAGTTTAGTGCCTGTGGATGATATCTTACCTACAGAGTCAGCACCGATCGCTAACGATTTACTAGAAGAGACTTTGTTGCTGTGGCTACGTAAACGTAGCCAACCCCAGGCATCGCTACTAACAGAAAATGCGATCGCCATTCTCGATACCAGTTACGCTTATCCCGGCACAGACTTAATCGGTAATTTGCGAATTCGTTCCCGCTACCGCCCCACTTTTGGGCAAATTAGCAATGAAGAGTTAGCCTTGCTAGAAGAATTGAGAGCAATAGCCGCCAAACCAAGTTTCCCCAAGTTTCCATCTAAAATTATAGTCGCCACGCCCGATCGATTATCAGCAGAACTTGGATGGAATGGGTTTAGTGCTGGTGTGTTTACCTACGCGCTAACTCAATCTCTGTGGCAGACAACAGATGCGACAAATCTGCAAATTAGTTTTAGTCAGGCCGCTAGTGCTATATCGGAATTAACACAAAGCAATCGCTTTCCCCCCCTTCCCAATCCCAACTCCAAAGATGAAAAATTACATATTAATTTTTCACCTTTAATTTTAAACGCTCCTGCTGCTGAGGGGGCGACGATCGCAGTGGAGGAGGGCGGAAAAAATGTACAGTTATGGCTGGGAGGATTACCGGGCAATATTCTGGATTTTTATGGAGTGAATTCTGTATTTAGTTTAGTTCCAGAAACCATACCCCGATTACAGGTGCGATCGCGCAACGGTCTAGTTGCTAAAGCCCAAATTAGGGAATTACCCCTTACTATCGGAGAATTTGTAGCCCCTCAAGTCGGTCAACTCGTCCGCGAGAGGATTCGAGTTCTGCCCCGAAATATTGGTTTAACGGTTGCTTTAGACTCTCAATTAGAGCGGATTGAACGAGTAGATGCTACCAGTGCTTTTACTGCCATTCCCCAAGTCTCAGTAGTGACGGGAGAACAACTGGCAGACTATCGATTTGGTCGAGTTCTAGAGACTGCGATCGCCCAGATGCCGAATACTCCTTTACCTACTCTATCTCAAGGTCGTTACGGTTTGTTTTCTGTCGGGCAAAGTCTGATTCCTAATACTATAGGGGATGGAGGAGAAGCTGTAAAGGTAGCAGTGCAGCGGTTAGCACCCCAACTGAATACCTTGCTAGCTGCTAAATTATTGGGGTTAGTCGCCAATGTTAGATCTTCTTTATTAAAGGTGAGAGCAACTCTCGCCACAATTGCTCCAGAAGCGGAGGTTTTAATCGAGCAAGCACCCCAGCGAGCTTTTGAGAAGAGTGAAGCAGAGATTAACGGCCACTTAAACCCGACTGCTGACAAAATTGTGAATTTATCAGTGGGGACTCGCATTCAATACAAATTGTACAATGGGAGCGATCGCCCAGTTTACTTTATGGTCTTTTGCCTGGATAGTCGAGGACAGACGATCGCCTTTAATCCCCCCTTCGCTGAAACTACGGGAGGTAAAGATATTAGCAGTTTATCAGAGTTCGCGATCGCCCCTGGAGAAACTATTTGTCTACCAGCTCTTCCCAACTTAGTGAGTACAGCCACAAATACTTTTGGATGGTTGATCCAGGGGTCATTAGGTTTAGTTGAAACTCAGATTATACTTAGTCAGGCTCCTTTTACTAATACTCTTACTGCTTTGGAAGGAGGAATGCAGAAAAGTAGAGGTACTTTGCCAGTTCGCGTACTTTTAAATCCTTTAAAGGTTGCTAAAGCAGTGCTACAAGATTTACATATTGCTAGCATTTCAGGAGTACAAGAGGCGGGAGTAGCAACTGAAGACTTTGCCCTAGATGTCAATAACTGGGCAACTTTTAGTTTTGTTTATCGGGTAATTTAAGTAATTGCTTATAACTAGGGGCTAGGGGCTAGGGGCTAGGGGCTAGGGTAAGAGAGGGGGAAAATA
>NZ_CACA01000070.1:0-9343 GCF_000180455.1 Kamptonema sp. PCC 6506 | reverse complement strand
GCTCTCCTGCTCCCCTGCTCCCCCGCTCCCTAAAGGTGGCGACACTTCCAAGGTTAATTGTTGCAAATCACTTAATCGCACTCCTCGCAAGATTTGGGGTAGAGTTTCCTTGGCTGTAACGCCGGGACTAATATGCAAAACAAGATTGTCACCTTGGCGAATTTGCCAAGTAACGCGGGGATGACAAACAGCGATTTGCTGAAGCATTAATTGTACTGCTCGTAACTGCTGTGTAGGAGATACAAAACCGCGACGGACTGGCCAACTGCCAAATAAATTAGATACCGTTACCACAGTACCGGGAGCGATCGCAATTGCTTGTACTTCCGTCGGTTCCCCAATATTATTGTAAACAACTCGCCAACCAGATGTTAGATTTTGATTGGGGGATTTTTGCTGGTCATTCTTAGAATCTAATCTCTCTTCAATCGGATGTTCAAAATCGTTTTCTCGACTTGCAATTTCCAAGCAGGCTAACTGAGCCAAACTGTGTAAAGCTTCGCCGCGAAATCCTAGAGTTGTAATCTTCCAAAGGTCTTTTGCACTCTTAATTTTGCTAGTGCTATGAGCAGTTGCCGCCTGCTGTAAGTTCTCTAAATTCATCCCCATACCATTGTCTGCAACTTGCACTCGCCATTGCTCTGGCCAGAGCGAAACAATGATTCTAGTTGCACTCGCATCGAGGGAATTTTCTACCAATTCTCGCACTACAGCGGCCAAAGAGTCAATGACTTCTCCGGCGGCAATTAGGTGGACAACTTCTGCGGGTAGGGTTTGAATTGTAGCTGTCATCCCATTTTAAATTGTAGATTGTAAATTGTAGATTTTAGATTGTAGACGATCTAAAAGTGGATTCTATTCAGTTTTTATTCGTGGCAAACGCAGGCAGAAAGTTGTGCCTTGGGAATATTGCGATTCAAAAGTAATATCGCCGCCATGAGCATCTATAATTGACTTAGCGATCGCTGTTCCCAATCCCGTACCGCTCCGCTTTCCAAAAGTTACAAATGCGTCAAATAGATGTTCGCGAATTGACTCAGGAATTCCCGGTCCATTGTCAGAAATTATAATTTTTGCCCATTTCTCATCGGTCTCAAGCACAATCTCAACTTTACCACCCTTACCGTCAAAAGCTTCTACAGCATTTCCCACTAAATTTTGCAAAACGCGCAAAATCTTGTTTTCATCAGCTTCGATAATTACATCTGCTGTCTGCACTACCAAATCGACATGAGTACTATCAAAATAAACTCGGTTTAGCTTTTCAAATTGCTGTAAAGTATGAGATAAATTGACTGTTTTTTTGTGCAGTACAGCATTACCGCGAGAAAATTCTAATACTTCGTCCGCCATTCCTAACATTCGCTGTACTTGCAATTGAATCAGTTCGCACCATTCAGCCGTTTCTTCGTCTGGATGCAAGTCTTGGAGCATTTCACTGGATAATTGAATCCCTGTAAAAGGACTTTTAAAGTCGTGAATGATGGTGCTAACCATTTCTCCTACTACTACCATTTTCTCTTTGTGAACTAACTGTTTTACGTATTGGTCTGTTGTGGATCTTAGGTGTTGAGTAATGTAACCGAATAGATGAAGTACCGCACTCCCTTTGGCAATTCGCAAGGTGTCCATCAGAGTGTCGCGGGAAATTTTTGCTAATGTTGAATTACCGCAAACGACGGCTCTAGCACTGCGAGGCTGTCCGTCTAAAACTCCAAATTCTCCGAAAAAGTCGTTTGGTTTTGCTACGGCAACTGTTTGATATTTGCCTTCGGGTGTGCGCTTGCTAAACTCGACTTGACCTTCTAGAACTAGGTATAAAAAATCGGGAATTTCTCCTTCTTCAAAAACTACTTTTTCCAGGGGGAAGCTTTCCACTTCTGCCACTTGGCACAATTGGTCAGCTTGCTCTTGGTCAAAATAGGAGATAAATCGATGGGATGCTAGCTCCATTTGAGATTACCAAATGATTAATCTTGTCAGTTTCTTTCTGCTATATTTACTCAGTATTTCTTCACTCTCACCACTCGGTAAAGCGAGCTTTGTGCCCAGAAGTTGGGCTATAAAGCCTTATTTCAGCCGAGCGGAGCGCAGTTCAGTATAAATACTCAGTTTTCGTCAGCTTACGATTGAGCTGAGGGTCAGAGCGATCGCTCCCTGTCTAAGTAGAGTTTCGCCGAGCTAATAGTGCATACGCCTGTTGGTGTTACTCCCCGTTAGACTATCATATCCCCACCTGTAACCCAAACTGAGTCTTGAGTATAAACCCCGCTCAACCTAGAAAGTAGAGCGATCGGGTAATTGATTTAGCTTGACAAAAGTAGTTATATATGATATGCAATCTGAGATAATTTGGAGGAATGAAGAAAGGGTGAAGGAAGACGCGATCGCCCAACCACGTTGCTAACCGCTAGCTAAGGTTATAATTTAAAAGCAAACAATAGTTAGAAAGGAAAAAATTTGGAAATTCCACCTGAAGTCCAAGATGCTCTGGATAAGCTGAGGGTTCAAACAAAACCCACAGTAAGCAATCCAAGGCTAGAGCGTGTAGTTAATAAGCTTTTCCGAGACAACCCTACACTTCATCCAGAAGGTACTGCATCTGCAATCATCTATGAAACAAAAACAGGAAATCTAGTGGGAGGAAAAACCCATAAGCAAAAAGGAATAGAGCGAATGCGACAATTAGAGAAAATGATTCAGGAAGGCAACCTAAATGCAGAAGATAAAACCATAGCAACTGATATATTTTGCGATTTACGAGATGCTTTGCTAGTAACGTAAATCTATTAAGATAATAAGATTTACTCTTCTCATATATAATCGATGTACACTATATATATTTAGTCAAATGAAAGTAATTAACGTCAATCAAAGAAGTCCCCCAAAGTAGTTTGATAATTGTCTCAAAATCTCATGCCAACATCATCAACATCACCAAGATATTCAACATTACCAACATTACTAACAATGAGCGAATTAAAATTTGAAAACATAGGAGAAAAGCTAGTTGAAGTAGTACCGGAACTTCGACAAAGTTATGAATTAGAGCTAAAGTGGTGGGGAAATGAACAACCAGGGCCTCACATTATCTTTGGGGATCTGCTTAACCCCTACTTAATCTCTTTGCTTGAATCACATAATCAACCAATTCTCAAGCAGATATTTACTTTTCTTGAACAATTAGCCAACCACGAAGATATTAAAGTGCAAGAAGTCGTTGCGGTTACTGTATGTGAACGTCTGGGGGATAACCCAGAATGGTTATCGAAAGTGCGTCAGTATATGGGTAAGACGACGCTTCAATTTTCTCAGGAAATAGAAGCCTTCTGGGGGCGAGAACAACCTATAACTGCCTGATGAGAAGATAGAACCTCAAGCAAAATCTACTACTACTATGCAGTAAACTCAATTACAGGTGTCTCAATCACGCGAGTAGGCTTTCTGTCTTCCCAAACTATTTGCTGCAACCGCTTTACTCTCTCAGGAGAAAAAAAACGTTCTCTCGTTTCCACACAAACCCTAGCTGGGACGTTTTCAAAAATGATAAACTTGCCCTTAATTTCTAGGGTAAAAGTTACTTTTTCTTCTACAATTGTTTCTTTCAAAATGTCAGTTTCCATTTTGGCTTCTCCTAATTTTAAAAATTCAAAATCACCCTGTACAATTTTAACCCTAATTTCTTCAATCATTGTCATCCAGCCGCACTTTACCTATACCTTCCTAAAGCTATCACAGCATTTTGTCCCCCAAATCCAAAGCTAAAACAAAGTGTATTCCCGATCTTACTCCCACGGGCAGCCATAACTAAGTCTAACTCAAATAATGATGTTCTCAATCCCACACAAGGCGGTAAGATTTGATGTTTAAGACTCATTAAACACAAGGCCGCACCCAACGCACCAGACGCACCTAATGTATGTCCCGTTGCTCCCTTAGTTGAACTAATAGCAACTCCTTGAGGAAATAACTTTTCAGTTAACATTGCCTCATGTTCATCATTTAAATTAGTTGCAGTGCCGTGAGCATGAATATAATCTATATCATTGACAGATAATTTACTACGACTTAAACATTGCTCGATCGCTGCGATCGCACTTTTCCCTCCTAAATCCGGTGCAGTTCCATAACAGGCATCATTTGTCAAGCCAAAACCCAAAACTTGACCGTAAATCTTAGCACCGCGTCTCTTAGCTAACTCAGCAGACTCCAAAACTAACACCGCAGCGCCTTCTCCCAAAACAAAGCCTTCGCGCTGCGAATCAAAGGGATAGGCCCCCGTTTGGGCCAAAGCACCCATCTGATTGAATCCTGCTAGGGTTAAGGGCGTAATTGGGGCTTCCACAGCGCCAGCAATGACGCGATCGCATTGTCCCGTCTGGATTAACTCAAAAGCTTGCGCGATCGCCCAAATTCCCGTCGCACAAGCTGCCGCTGGTGCTAATACTGGCCCCCTCGTACCAATGAAATTAGCCGCCGCGATCGCCCCAGCATGAGGCAAACAATCTAAGAATTGGTAATTGGTAATTGGTAATTCTTTTCCTTCTTCGTCCTCTGCTAGATAAGTAAATTTTTCTTCCTTCTTCCTTCTTTTTTCTTCCTTTTTCCTTCTTCCTTCCCTTGCAAATTGCTCTAACTTTGCTTGATTTCCGCGACTAGAACCAATAACTAAGCCACAATCAGGTAAAGGTAAAAATAAATCAGCATCGATAATAGCATCAGCCAAAACCTGCCGAGTCAGTTTTATTAACTCAACAGGTTTTTTGCCAATTAAAGCCAACGGCCTGCATTCAATTTCTGGGAAAGGTTGGTGTAGCCTAATCCCAGAATTACCCGATAAAATCTGATTCCAACTAGATTCCAGCGTACCCAAAGCTGAAACAAGACCGATTCCAGTAATAACAACTTTTACACTCATTGCTATTTGTTAGTTGTTAGTTGCTAGTTGTTAATATTGGACTTGACAACCAGTCACCTGCTACTTACAACTATAAACTAACTATTTGCCCACGAACAACCAACAACTAACCACTAACTACTAACAATTAATTTTTCAAATTTTCCAACCCCTGCGTTACCTTAGCCGACTCAATGCGATCTCCAGCCTGAATTTGATCCACCGCTTCCATCCCTTGCGTTACATAGCCAAAAACCGCATAACTCCCATCCAAAAATGGCAAATCACTCAAAGCAAAATAAAACTGAGAAGAAGCCGAATCAGGAGGATTAGATCGAGCCATTGCTACAGCGCCGCGAGTATGCTGCAACACAGGTTTAGCCGTTACTCCCGCTTGTTGAAGTGTCGTACTATAGGTAGGTTCTTTGGCTCCTTTCGGCTTAATTTCTAAGGGAATATAGCGCTCTTTTGAAGTTGCCGGATCGATAAAACCACCTGTTCCCAAACCCGCCGCCGGAAACTTAGGATCTTTCCCCTGGGGATCGCCGCCTTGAACTACAAAAGGTTCCGGTTCCCGAACTACTCGGTGAAATACCAAGCCGTCGTAAACTCCGCGCTTGACTAAATCAACAAAATTACCCGCAGTAATAGGCGCATTTGTGCCGTCTACTTCGATAGTTATGGGGGTACCTTTGACCACCATTACTACCGTTGCCTTTCCTTCTAGGCGGGGTACATTAGTAATTTGTGGGCTACTCGCTTGTTGCGGTGGAGTTGAAGCCGCTTCACTGGCAGAGGGGCTAGGGACGGGTGAGGAATTTGCACTAGGGGAATCGCCGCATCCTCCTAAAGTTAGTACGCCAACGAGCAAAAGTGGCAGTATCCATCGCTGAATTTTAATTTTCATCTTGACTAGAAATTAGACAGTTGATCTACAATAGTAATTGTATCAAGTAAGTTTTTAATATTAATATCGGAGTTCGGGACAATGACGACAGTGATTTTAAATTTGGAAAATGTCGATCTGAGTGACGAACAGTTTTACCGCTTGTGTCAGGTTAATCGAGATTGGCAATTTGAACGCACAGCTAAGGGAGAGATCGTTATTATGTCCCCTGTAGGTGGAGTGAGTGGAAATCGAGAAGCTAGTTTAATTACAGATGTATATTTGTGGAATCGGCAAACGCAACTGGGGATAGTTTTTAGTTCTTCGACAATTTTTCGTTTACCTAATGGAGGCGATCGCTCTCCTGATGTAGCTTGGGTGAGGTTAGAACGATGGTCAGCTTTAACGGAGGAAGAACAAGAGAAGTTTCCACCAATTTGTCCTGATTTTGTCATTGAGTTGCGTTCCCGTACAGATGCGATTCAACCTCTTCGGGAGAAAATGCAGGAATATCTTAATAGTGGTTTGCAGTTAGGGTGGCTAATTAATCCTCAAGATCGACAAGTAGAAATTTATCGACGCGATCGCACGGTAGAGATTGTACAAATTCCCGTAAGTTTATCGGGAGAAGATGTGTTACCAGGGTTCGTTTTAAATTGGCCGTTAGCGTGAATGCGATCGGCTTAAATTGTAGTTGCAAGAAAGTAAGTAATTTGGTGGTAAAGGAGTGCGATCGCTTTACATAGCTTTTACTATCGGTAGTAACGGATATATAGTCGGGGCTAATCCTAGAACTTCGCCTTAATTTGTGAATAACTACTATGGCTATGAAAATTGAACTTATGGCTGATTATGGATGCTATCCCCTATGGTGGGCTAATGGGGAAAAAGTAGGTGATATCGATCCCGCAACACTACCCTTGAGTCAGCAAACACTCTTACGTTTGGAAAAGTGGGCAGATGCCTATGATGCTAAATTAAACTGGGACGATCCGGCTTCATCGGGTTTTGCTAGTTTAGAGATAAAGCAAGCTTTTGAGGATGAAGGTGTCAGTCTTTGGCATCAGTTGAGAAAAGAGTTAGTACCAGAATATGAGGTTTTCTACTTTAGCAATATGTTGCAGGAACACATAACGCATCCGAGTCAATTGGAAGTGTTGCAGGAAATTAGATGAGTTGTTGGTGCAGTGCGATCGCGCTTTGAGATTCAGGAATGGGAGATGTGCGATCGCTTAACTAATGCTGAATTAGATAAAGTGGTTTTTAGATTACCACTCTTGTCTTTCAAGAATTGCCTTTAAAGATTCATCAACTATCACACCGCCGTGTTTATCATAAATATTGAACCAAAATGCAGGTAAGTGTCCTTGAGGGGCTTTATTAAGGTTGAAAGTTATGTCTTTATATTCTTTCCAGCCAAAAATACCCCCAAACACTCCAGCTTTTCCTCGCCAACCCACAGCTTCTCCAAAGTCTCCTACTTTTTTACCCACACTGAAATATATCTGTTTTTGTACTCTGAAGCCAAAACGTCCGTTACTGTTGCTTCCCCAAAGTCTATCTATATTTTGGATGTCCTCAATGGCTAGGGATCTTATATTATCTACCGGATTGTGACTTAATAATTGTAAAACAATTTTTCCAGTTTCCAAATCGGATCTTTCCCATTCCTGCATACTCAATAATTTTTCCAAATTAGAATAATTTGGCTTGGGAACAGCCTCTCTGATTTCCTCTTCAAGCTTATGATAAATTTTCTCTTCGGATGTAGCATCTTCTAGATAAACTTGACTTTCTTCTTCTAATTTCTTGAATTCGTCAACAGAAGTCAAAGCATCGCGCTTTTTAGCCTTCGCTGCATAGAAGACACAAGCTGCATTTCCAATTGCATAGATCATTAAGGCTTTGCTTATTACATTTAAGGCTTTAGCTTTCATTGGATCAAGCTTTAGCCAATCTATACCTGCATTGATTGCTCTTTCCCCTAAAAGAGTAACACCAAAAATCATAAGGGCTTCCTGTTTACGTTCTTCAGAGTCTAATGAAAAGCCATAAATTGCTGCTATCTGATACACCATTTCGGCTGAGAGCTTAGAGATAGATGGTAAATCAATCTTTGCCAAACCTATTAAGATATCTTCCACAACTGTTTTACTAATTAGCTCAACTCCTGCTGCCTGTAAAGACTTATGAACGATCAAGATATGAGCAATTTCATAGGGTGTGCTTTCCTTATATCTTCCCTGTAATCGATTCACAGAGTTTATGGTAGCTGGAAAGTCAATGTTCGCAAATTCACCAGCCAGCCAGCCAACTAAGTCTTTCCAAGCACTAGGATTAGCTTGGGTTTTTAAATCTGATAAACGAGGGTTTTCTTTTACAGCATTATTTAGGGTTTCAACTGGTGTTTCAGTTTCGATTTTAAAAGGTACTATTTCTTCTCCTACGAATGCTGATTCTGGAATCCATGTTCCTCGGTTTTCCCCTTCAAGTTGAAAACATATTCTGCGACAATCTACATAGGTAGCTACAGCTAAAACTTTTCCGTTTTTTTTGTGACCATTAATGGAGCAAGTTGTTTGGGAAAATAGGTTGTGAGTTAAAACCATTTTTGATTAATTATATATAACGACTTTATAAGTATAACAAAATAGGTATTAAAGGTAATCAGTATATTCACTAAATCGTAACTATCCCTAGCTGACTAGCGCATTCCAACAGTTCGTCTCCTACGATAAATCCGCCTGCATGAGTATCAGAAAAACTCATACAGGCGGATTTTTAAAAGCCAAAAACTAATACCACCCAATTGATTTTAGTTTCTGTAAACGCGAATTATATCCGCCCTTTTTCATCTTCAGACATCCTCTAAAGGCCTTCCAAAGGAACTCCCAAAAATCTAGCCAATTGAGCTCCTTGATTTTCCACCTCAGACAATCCTAAAGGCTGACCCACCCGCGTCAACGGATATTCCCGACGATCCTTGAGTTTGAGATAAATTGCTCGGCGCGGACTCAGACCTTCCTTAATATCAATTCGCACCGATTGTACATCCTCCCTCTTAATGGCGATATCAATTTTGCGGTTTTTCCCCGGAAAACCCCAGCGAAACAGTCTAATACTCCCATTTTCGCCATTAAACTCATTGTAGCCGCCCCCAACATCGCAGGCGATCGTCATCCACAGGTAAAGCGCCAGCAGCACCCCACAAACACCATAGAAAGTCATCGCAATCCCTTGAGGGAAAAAGTAGAGCTGAGTAGGGTCAGCAAAAGGCAGTAGGTTAACGTGCAAGTAGGAAGAAATACCTGCCAGTAAAAAACCAGTCCCGCCGATACTAACGATCGCAGCGAAGAAGTAATTACTCAAGCGGCGCGATCCCAGAACCTCCAGACGGAGTATGCGATCGCTTGTCGATGTCATTTGTGCAGTCATAAAATTTTCCTTTTTTTAGCCCAGGGGAATTGCAAATTTTGTTAATTTGTAATATATAGTTATGTTAACTTAATTAGAAACCTTCCCCTTTTAATAAGCACGAGGATTTTCGCGAAATGACTATA
>NZ_CACA01000071.1:0-29267 GCF_000180455.1 Kamptonema sp. PCC 6506 | reverse complement strand
TAAAAAAATTATGATGAAATTGGATAAAATCAATGATGTTAAAGAGATAGCGCTAGTAGTAAATTTTAAAAGTATCCTATAAGAAGTCTGGATTAAAGCAGAGTCGGGGTTATTGAGGAGCGGGAGGAACAAAATTTATGTCTCAGAACGTAATGACTAAACAGCTAGCCCTAGAGCCAGCAGAAGAGGCGATCGCCAACCAAACGGGTTTGGTTGATTCCTATGCAGAGCGATTGATGGACGAACTATTTGAAGACGTTGACCGAGCGCTAGACAGTAGTGCCGGTCTGCCCACAGAACCAGTGCAGGCAGAATTCGTCTCCCTTAAACCGATCGCAGTACCGCAAATTATTTTGTCCACACCATCGATGCCGTCTCAAGAAGACAGCATCGATACCGAAGCGATCGCGCGTCACGCCATATTAGTCGCCAAAAAGCAGCAAGCCAAACAATCCTTTGACAGAATCCTCTTAGGAGCAGCCTTTGCCTCCCTATTACTCACATTAGGCTTGTGGCTAGCAAGCAGAAGCGGAATGCGGCGATTTGTAGTCTCTACCCCTACTGTCTCAGCATCCCAAGCAGCTACAGAGGCAAAAGCAGAGGCAGATTCCCAGTTTGGAATCTATATGCAGCAAGCCCTTGATGCCCTCGACCAAAAAAAAGCAACACAACCCAAACTGCAAAATCCTAACCTTCCCGGAGCACCAGTCACAACCAACCTGCCAGCGATTCCAGTTCCCGGTTCTCCTCCCCCAACTGCCGGCCTCGCGCAAGCCATCAACCGCGTTGCAGATGCCATACAGCAAGTCTCCGCTCAGCCAGGGACACCTCCTACCCAAGTAGTAATTGTTCCCCCGGCGGCTGCTCCTAAAACAGCGCCCTCCTCGGCCTCTCCGACAACAAGTGGGGTATTACCTACAACTCCAGCAATTCCCCGAACTAATGTAGCGCCAGTAACTCCCTCAGCTCCAGTAGTTAGCCCGGAAGCTGCACCGTCTTCAGGAAGAATCTTAGCTCGCGAACCTGAACGTCAACCAGAAGCCGCCCCGGAAGCCTCAACTGCTCCCCAACCAGCAGAGTCAACACCAGCAGAGTCATCTCCTGCGAGTGAAGCCCCAACTACGATTCATACTCTAGTAGGGATTTTAGAACTAGGCGATCGCTCCGCCGCCCTGTTTGAGATTGAGGGCGTAGCCCGCCGGATCTATGTAGGCGAAAGCATTGGTGCTAGTGGTTGGACATTAGCAGAAGTCAAAAATCAGGAAGCGGTTATCCGTAAAGGTGGTGAAGTCCGCTCTATTTTTGTCGGACAGAAGTTTTAAAATTGGTAGTTAACTGTTAACGGTTAACTGTTAACGGTTAACTGTTAACTAACTATTAACTATCAACATGGGCTTATTCGACGATTTCAGCCGCTTTCTAGAAACACGATTAGAAGAGTTCTTGCGAAATAATCCGCATCTAGAGTTGCAGGCGCTAGAAGAACAATTACGGGAACAAGAAGAAGACACCTTGCGCCTTATTGCCGATCTGCAACGACAAGAAAAAAAGTTACAGGAAGAAATTCTGGCTACAGCTCAAGAAATCCAACGCTGGCACTCTCGTCTCGAAAAAGCTAAAGCCGCAAATAGAGTAGATTTAGCTCAAGCAGCTCAAGAACGAGAGGCTGCTCTACTGCGTCAAGGAAATCAACGCTGGGGTCAAATGCAAGGATGTAAAGAGCGCATTGCTAAATCCAAAGAACTTTATCGGCAAATCCAAGTGCGCCGTCAAGAAGTGCGGGCTAAAGCAGCGGAAGCAGCAACAGCAGCAGCAGCAACTGCAACTGCTACTGCGACTGCTACCACTAATCAAAACGATCAACGCTGGGATACTAAAGGTTGGAACCAAAGCAGTAATTATAGTTCCGGGAACCAATCCGATCTTTTAGAAGAAAAGTTTAAACGCTGGGAAACAGATGAGGAAATTGAGCAACTGAAGCGGAATATGGGAAGGTAATTGTTAGTTGTTAGTTGTTAGTTGTTAGTTGTTAGTTGTTTGTTGTTTGTTGTTTGTTATTAGTTAAAAACTTACGCATTCACGTAACGCCACCCTCTGGGCGGTAAAGATAAGCTGTTCTGCATTTAAACCATACTACCCTAGCGAACTCTCCGGCTCGCACCACAAAGGATTGACAATTTTGGAATAGGTAATTTAGATGTATAACAGCTTACCGTCCAGAGGGCGACGTTACAATAATTATCGCGTACCCAGAAAAGTAGGCAAGGAATTATATTAGATGCACTCTCAAACTACAAACCGTTTACAACGGCCTAAGAGAACTAGAAAAATTTTAATTGGATTAGTTACTCTGTGGGGAGGAATCGCTACCGCCTGTCAAGCACCACCAGTCACAGAAAACAGCCCTCAGCCCTCTATTACTAACAACTCTACTAGCAGCTATACTAGCAATTCTACTATTAAGAATTCTCCGGTTCCTGTCACCCGGTTTGATGGCACAACCATTACCTTAGTAACTCGCGATCTACCGCCGATCGCAGAGCCCATAAAACGACGAGTTCCTGAATTTGAGAAACTCACAGGAGCAAAGGTAAATGTCGTCATGTTTCCCTTTGGGAAATTGTATGAGGAAATCAAGCAGGATTTGAGTCAAGGAACTAACAAATATGATGTCCTTGTCTTCGCGCCTCAATGGATGGTGGACTATGCCACCTCTGGATATTTGGAAAAGTTAACTCAGCGAGTCGCGACTGACACTGCCATTGATTGGAATGACATCGCCCCATTTTTCCGCGACTTCAGTTCGACTTATCAAGGCAAAATTGTCTCCATTCCCCTAGACGGCGACTTTCAGATGGTTTACTACCGGACAGATTTACTGGAACAAGCAAATATCAATCCCCCGGAAACTTGGGAAGACTATCTGGCGATCGCTAAACAGTTTCATAACCGCGACTTGAACAACGATAACACTCCCGATTACGGTTCCTGCACCTCTAAAAAGTCTAACTCCCAATCCTTCTCGATATTTTGGTCTATTGTCACTTCCTTTGTCCAAAGTCAGGGTACTCAGCAAGGCGCATTTTTCGATCCAGACACTATGAAGCCGTTAGTCAATAATGAAGCTGTAGCCGCTGCTCTAGATATCTACAAGGAAACAGTAAAATACGGCCCGCCTGACGAGTTGAATTTTGACGTAGAACACTCTCGTAGTTCCTTTATAGCTGGTCGCTGTGCATTAACTTTAGACTGGGGTGATATTGGCACCTTGGCGATCGCGCCTAACTCCAAAGTCAAAGACAAAGTAGGGGCCGTCATATTACCAGGAACTAAAAAAGTGCTCGATCGCGCCACTGGCAAATTAATACCTTGCGACAAACTTACTTGTCCTTTTGCTATTAACGATGTCAATCACGCTCCTTATGCAGCCTTTGGCGGTTGGGTTGGAGCTATTAACAACGCCGCCCCCCCCAAACACAAAGATGCAGGTTACGCTTTCATATCTTACCTCAGCCAACCAGCCCAAGCCAATACCGATGTAACCATTGGAGTAACAGGTTTCAATCCCTACCGCACCTCCCAGTTTACCAACCGCGAACCCTGGCTAAAAGCAGGCATGAGTTTTGAAGCTGCTAGCAAGTACCTTGGTGCGATCGGTGTTAGTCTAAGAAGTCCAAATATCGTACTTGACCTGCGAATTCCTGAAAACAACCGTTATCAAGGAGAAGTTTTAGATCAAAATATTGCCGATTTCCTGGCTGGAAAAATTACCAGAGACGAAGCGGTAGAGAAAATTAATAATGGATGGGAAGAAATTACAAATAAAATGGGAAGAGAGAAGCAACGCGCTGCTTACCGAGCGTCCCTCGGCTTGAATCCATAAACAATGCTGCTAATTGTTGAGAGTTAACGGCTAATTGCTAATTGCTAATTAAAAGCAGTAGCTAGTTAATTAAATAATTTAATAATTTAGTTAAATGTCCGTAGTTGTGATTTAGAGTTAAAACACAACTACATACAAATTGTTTAATACCAAATCCGGCTTAAAATCCCCCTTTAGTCTTTAGTCAGCATGGGCGAATTTTGCTTGTCTACCAGCGGTTTCAATCACTGAGCAATAAAGGTGGTAACTTGGCTAGGCTTGACTGTGCTTGAGTTGCAATGACGTATTTTGGTAAAAATGCGTAAGCCCTAATAAGATGAAAAACTTCAAATTTATCAAAGCCAAACACCGGGGTTGGGGATTAAGCACTAAACTCACCGCCGCCTATTCCATCTTGATTGTACTCGTCGCTGGAGCACTGACAGCAAACCTTTACCTGCACTTGCGGAAAGCCCAACGTCACGCCATAAGCGATCGCCTCCTGGATCTCGTCAGCCTAGCCGCCCCCCAAATGGATAGTGACTACCATTCCCTTGTTGTCACCTACAGCGATCAGCAGCGCCCTTACTATCAGATCCTTCGCCAGCGCCTCCAAGCCTTTCAAGCAGCAACCAAAGGTATCAAACGAGTTTATACCCTCCGCCAGCAGCCCAACGGCAACATCGTCTATGTAATCGATTATTCCCCCCACCCAACCCGAACGCCACTGTCGGTGAAACCCTTACGAAGTTGACACCTCTGTTGAAAGGTGGTTTGAGCAATATTTCCGGGCCGATGGTAGAAAATACTCTGATGCAAAACCAAGCTGGAAATGCGATCTTATCGGGTTACGTACCGATTGTGGACGCGATGGGGCGGCGGGAAGGCGTACTAGCGATCGAATTGGACGCTTCTGGGGTGCTTCAGAGCGAAATTCAGGCGAGAAACGCGGCTCTGATCACATTTTTGGCAACATTACCATTAGCAGTGAGCATCGGTTGGTGGCTGGCGCGGCGGCTGACTTCGCCGATCGCAGAACTGGTTGCGGGGGCAGAAGCGATCGCCGAAGGACAATTAAATCAGACTGTTAAAGTTCGCAGTAAAGATGAAGTCGGCATTCTCGCTGATACTTTCAACCGCATGAGTTACCAGTTGAAAGAATCTTTTGACACCCTCGAAGCTAAAGTTGTGAACCGTACTGCCGAACTCGCCCAAGCCAATCAAGAAATTATCGCACTTAATAATCGTCTAAAAGCTGAAAATATCCGCATGAGCGCTGAGTTAGAAGTGACGCGGAAACTACAACAAATGATTTTGCCCAAAGCAGAGGAACTCAGTCAAATTCCAGAATTAGATATCGCAGGATTTATGGAACCCGCTGACGAAGTTGGCGGCGACTACTATGACATTGTGCGGAAAAATGGTCGCATCAAAATCAGCATCGGCGATGTCACAGGACACGGTTTGGAAAGCGGAGTGTTAATGATTATGGTACAAACGGCGCTGCGAACATTGCTAGCCCATAATGAAACTGACTCTGAGAAAATTTTAAACACCATAAATTCCACAATTTATGAAAATGTGCAGCGAATGAATTCTGATAAACACTTGAGTCTTTCTTTGCTAGATTACGAGCGGGGAACTCTGACTTTTAGCGGGCAACATGAAGATATAATCATCGTGCGTGGCGGCAGCGATGGTCAGCCGTTAGTGGAGATCGTTGATACAGAAAATTTAGGTTTCCCTATTGGTTTAGAAGCTGACATTGCTCGTTTTTTTGGGTCAAATAAGGTACAACTACAATCAGGAGATGTGGTGGTACTATATACTGATGGTATTACTGAAGCTCCCAATTTGGAAAAAAGGCAATACGGTTTAGAACGCCTAATGGAGGTTGTCAAACAAAGCTGGCAACTTACTGCTGATGAAATTAGGCAAGCCGTCATTGCCGATCTGCGGCTGCATATTAATACAGAAAAAGTTTATGATGACATTACCCTGGTAGTTTTCAAGCAAAAATAGTGACACAGATTAATATATACTTAGGATTTAGCAATTAGTGGTTAATAAAGAACTTTACCTGATCCGTCATGGCATAGCCGCCGATCGCGAAGATTGGCCCACAGACGAGGAGCGCCCCCTCACCAAAGAAGGCGATCGCAAAACAAAAAAAATAGCCCATCGCCTCCTCGAACTCGGCCTTCACTTCGACCTCATCCTTACCAGCCCCCTGACACGAGCCAAAGCCACAGCCCAAATCCTACAATCAGTCGGTTTAAGTTCCCAAATAGAACAATCCGCCGCCCTAGCCCCCGAAGGAGACATCCAAACCTGGCTAGACTGGTATCAGCAATGGCAAATAAACGGTGGAACTAACCTAGCCCTCATTGGGCACCAGCCAGATTTAGCCAACTGGGCCGAAATATTACTCTGGGGCGAATCGCGCGATGCCCTGATCCTGAAAAAAGCAGGCATCATCGGCCTCATCCTCCCCCAAACAGGCTCCCCAGTAAGTCGTAGCCAAATGTTCTGGCTCACTCCCCCCAAATTCTTACTGGGATCGTAACCCCCCTGTTGCACAGTTAGAGAGAGCCAGCAATTTAGGCTTAACCCTAAAACCTGTAAAATAACACTTGTTAAATAGGCGACACCACAAAACTTTCTGGTAATGTAACTTGAGTAGGTTCAGCTCGCACAAAGGGTAATCTCATGGTTGTCATCGGCGATTTCAAGCCAGGTTTAGAAGGTGTACCCGCTACCTTGTCCAGCATTAGCTACGTCGATGGACAAAAAGGCTTGCTGGAATATCGGGGAATTAGTATTGAAGAACTCGCAGCCAAAAGTTCGTTTCTGGAAACTTCATATTTATTAATATGGGGGAAATTACCAACAAAAGAAGAACTTGCAGCCTTTGAGCACCAAATTCGGTATCACAGACGAGTCAAATACCGCATCCGGGACATGATGAAATGCTTCCCAGAAACGGGCCATCCAATGGACGCTCTGCAAGCATCCGCAGCCGCCTTGGGCTTATTCTATTCCCGTCGGGCTCTGCCCAATCAAGAATATGTCCGGGAAGCAGTAGTGCGGCTGCTAGCGAAAATTCCCACAATGGTAGCGGCATTCCAGTTAATGCGAAAAGGCAACGATCCCGTACAACCAAGGGATAATTTGGACTACTCCGCCAACTTCCTGTATATGCTCAACGAGCGGGAACCAGATCCCTTGGCCGCTTACGTTTTTGATGTTTGCCTCACCCTCCACGCCGAACATACGATCAATGCGTCTACATTTTCGGCAATGGTGACAGCTTCCACCCTCACAGACCCTTATGCAGTGGTTGCTTCAGCAGTAGGAACTCTAGCGGGGCCGCTGCATGGGGGAGCGAATGAAGAAGTAATTGATATGCTCGAAGAAATTGGCTCTCCAGAAAATGTACGAGCCTATGTAGAAAAGTGTGTGGAAAACAAACACAAAATCATGGGTTTTGGACACCGAGTCTATAAAGTGAAAGACCCCAGAGCAACCATTCTTCAAGGATTAGCAGAACAACTGTTTGAGAAATTTGGCCATGATAAGTATTACGATATTGCTCTGAAATTAGAGGAAGTCGTAGAGGAAAAACTGGGTCACAAAGGAATTTACTCGAATGTAGATTTCTACTCAGGTTTGGTTTACCGAAAAATGGGGATTCCAACGGATTTGTTTACGCCAGTGTTTGCGATCGCACGGGTTGCGGGATGGCTAGCTCACTGGAGAGAACAGCTACACGAAAACCGCATCTATCGACCGACTCAAATCTATACAGGGGAGCATGGAGTTCCTTATACGCCGATTGAAAAACGGAGTTAAATTGGTAATTGGTAATTGGTAATTGGTAATGGCTAATGGCTAATTACTCATCTTCCCCATCTCCCCCTACTCCTCTGCTCCCCCTCTCCCCCTCTCCTTCCCTAGCCCCTAGCCCCTAGCCCCTAGCCCCTAGTTATAAGTATAATTTCACGGTTGCCCGCGTTTGCCTACGCTTTGGAACGGTATACTGTTAGGCGGTAAAGCATTACAAAATCTTTACAGAAGTTCCGCAAGCCCACTCAAGTAGTGCAACGCTTGCGGCGCAACAGTTCAAAATTATATGTGATGAGTCTGAAGCTGGCCAAATGAATGCAGGAATAGACTTACAAGGAAGTTTTGTACAAGCCCTAACCAATTTGGGCTTGCCAGGGGATATCGCCAAACTGGTGTGGCTACCGCTGCCGATGTTAGTAGTGATTCTGGGAGCCTCAGTCGGCTTACTCGTCGCCGTCTGGCTAGAGCGGAAAATCTCGGCCGCTGCCCAACAGCGCATCGGGCCAGAATTTATCGGGCCTCTCGGAGTGCTCGCACCCCTTGCCGATGGTTTGAAACTGCTTTTCAAGGAAGATATCGTCCCCGCATTGTCTGACCCATTGCTGTTTACATTGGGCCCGATGATTGTTGTGATTCCAGTTTTTCTGTCCTACTTAATCGTTCCCTTTGGACAAAATTTGGTAATCGCTGACATAGGGACAGCGGTTTTTCTATGGATTGCCCTGGGTAGCATTCAGCCGATCGGCCTGCTGATGTCGGGCTATGCCTCCAACAATAAATATGCGCTTCTGGGTGGACTCAGAGCCGCTGCTCAGTCGATTAGTTACGAAATTCCTCTGGCATTGTCAGTATTAGCGATCGCAATGATGTCCAATAGCCTGAGTACGATCGATATCGTGCAACAACAATCTGGCTACGGCATTCTCGGCTGGAATCTCTGGCGACAACCTGCCGGTTTTATCATCTTCTTGATAGCAGCACTGGCAGAATGCGAACGCTTACCCTTTGACCTCCCCGAAGCAGAGGAAGAATTGGTCGCAGGATACCAAACTGAATATACAGGCATGAAATTTGCCTTGTATTACATCGCTTCCTATGTCAACCTCCTCCTATCTTGCCTGTTAGTAGCAGTTTTGTATCTGGGCGGTTGGAATTGCCCAATTCCCGTAGAACTGCTGGGAAACTTGCTAGGAGTGAGCGATACAACTCCTTGGTTGCAAGTAATTACAGCAACTCTCGGCATCACGATGACGCTGCTGAAAGCTTACTTCTTGCTGTTTCTGGCAATTCTTTTACGCTGGACGCTCCCACGAGTTCGGATTGACCAATTACTAGACCTGGGCTGGAAGTTTTTATTGCCCGTGTCTCTAGTAAACCTACTGTTGACAGCAGCTTTAAAACTTACCTTCCCCTTTGCATTTGGCGGCTAAGCAAGAAGTGTGAAATATGAAGTGTGAACTATTAAATTTCATACTTCTCTCTTCTTCCTTCTTCTTTCTTCCTTCTTCCTTCAAAGAGAGAACACGATGCTAAAATTCCTCAAACAAGTTAGCGATTACGCCAAAGATAGTCTGCAAGCAGCTAAGTATATCGGTCAAGGTCTATCCGTCACCTTTGACCACATGAGCCGCCGTCCGATTACAGTGCAGTATCCTTACGAAAAACTCATCCCCTCAGAGCGGTTTCGGGGCAGAATTCACTTTGAATTTGATAAGTGTATTTCCTGCGAAGTCTGTGTACGGGTTTGTCCGATAAACTTACCCGTTGTGGATTGGGAATTTAACAAGGAAACGAAGAAGAAACAACTCAAGCACTACAGTATTGATTTCGGAGTTTGTATCTTCTGCGGTAACTGTGTAGAATATTGTCCGACAAACTGTTTGTCGATGACAGAAGAATATGAATTAGCGGCTTACGAGCGCCACGAATTAAACTTTGACAATGTGGCTTTAGGTCGCTTGCCTTACAAAGTTACAGACGATCCGATGGTTTCGCCAATGCGAGAATTTGCTTATTTACCGAAAGGAGTAAACGATCCGCATGAAGTGTCACACACGGCTCGGCGTGCTGGTTTACGCCCAGAAGAGATTCTGGAAAATGCAGAAAAAACAAATTAGTTGTTAGTTAATTGTTAGTGGTTAGTTGTTAGTTGATGGTTGATAGTTGATAGTTGATAGTATTAAGATACCAATTACCAATTATCAATTACCAATTACCAATTACCAATTACCACTCAACCACTAACAACTAACAATTAGCAACTAACCACTAACAATTAGGAATTAGGGACTAAATTGTGAATCTAGCAGAAGGGGTTCAGATTGTTTCGTTCGGCCTGTTAGCCGTAATGATGATTGCAGCAGCTTTGGGTGTAGTGCTGTTTTCCAATATCGTCTACTCAGCTTTTTTATTAGCTGGAGTGTTTATGAGCATTGCGGGAATATACCTTTTGCTCAACGCTGACTTTGTAGCAGCGGCCCAAGTTTTGATTTACGTGGGAGCTGTTAACGTCTTGATTTTGTTTGCCATTATGTTGGTAAACAAGCGAGAAGACTTTCGAGCGATTTCCAATGCTTGGGTGCGAAAAGCTGCAACTGCTGTAGTTTGTGTAGCATTGTTTGCACTTTTGGGAACAATGGTATTATCAACACCCTGGGCTATTTCAACAGCAACCTTACCTGCGGGTGAGAGTTCTATTGTAGTAATTGGCAAGCATTTCTTCACTGACTTTTTGCTACCATTTGAGCTAGCATCGGTGTTTTTGTTGATGGCAATGGTGGGAGCAATTATTTTAGCTCGCCGCGACTACTTACCGGATGAAATAGCCGGACAGCCACTTAAGCAACCTGTTTTGACCTTGGCAGAAAGACCTCGTGAATTGGTTTCTGTCTCGGGCGATGGTAGTTCGTCAGATGTCAAAAAATGATAGTAATGCTGCCCTAATAGCGATTAAATAATCTTTAGTAGGGTGGCGTTACTATTCTAGTTTTTAGTAATTTTAATGGGAGAGAATCAAGAATTTTATGCAATTACAACTCCAGTATTTTCTGTTACTAGGTGCGGCCTTGTTTTGTATTGGCATTTACGGCTTGATTACTAGCCGAAATGCAGTCCGGGTGCTGATGTCAATTGAGCTGATGCTCAATGCTGTTAATATCAATTTGATGGGATTTTCTAATTTCCTAGACCCGGTACATATTAAGGGTCAGGTATTTACAGTGTTTGTGCTAACTGTAGCTGCTGCTGAGGCGGCGGTAGGTTTGGCAATTGTGCTGACTATTTACCGTAACCGCGATACTGTTGACATGGAAGAGTTTAATCTCTTGAAATGGTAACTATTAACAGTTAACGGTTAACTGTTAACCGTTAACTGTTAATAGTTAACCGTTTTTAGTTCTCGTAATTTCTAAGGTAATTTTGCCACCAAAGTCGGGTATGGGGGCGGCGGGTTTTGATAAATTAATTTTGACTTTTTCCACTAAAGAAGACTGCTGTAATATTTCTTGGGCAATTGCATCTGCTAGGCGTTCTATTAAGGCAAATTTAGAGGTTTTAACTAGCTGCTTAACAGTGGCTATGGTGGTGCGATAGTCGAGAGTATCTTCGATTTTGTCGCTGTTTCCTGGTTTAGATAAGTCCAGCCAGAGAGTAACATCAACGTCAAACCATTGACCTAAGACTTGTTCTTCTGGTAGGTAGCCAGTATATCCGTAGCAGCGAATTCCAGTGAGTTGAATTGAGTCCATTTCTTTATTTTATGATGATGGATGATATAAAGCAATATTGGAACGAACAGGAGTTAGGGTGAGCGAACTACAAGCTGATTTTGATGGGGCTTGGAAACAGGCGCTAGATATCTATTTTGAAGCATTTTTGGCATTTTTTTTCGCCGAAGTTCATGGATTAATTGATTGGAGCATTCCGCCTCAATCTCTAGAACAAGAATTGCAACAGATTGTTGGGGAGGGGGACTCAGGAAAGCGTTTTGCTGATAAGTTGTTTCAGGTGTGGCTGCGAGATGGGGAAGAAGCATGGGTGTTGATTCATGTGGAGGTGCAGAGCCAAGTTAAGTCTGACTTTGCTAAGCGGATGTATCAATATAATTACAGGACTTTTGACCGTTATGAGCGTTCAGCGATCAGTTTAGCAGTGTTGGGGGATGAGCAGGCATCTTGGCGACCATCTAGTTACGGCTATGCTTTGGGTGGTTGTCGGGTGAGTCTGGAGTTTCCGATTGCGAAACTGTTAGATTATGAAAGTCAATGGCAGAGCTTAGAGAGTAGTAGAAATCCTTTCGCTGTGATGGTGATGGCTCATTTGAAGACGCAGGTGACGCGGGGTTTACCGCAAGAGAGGAAATTGTGGAAGTGGAGTTTGGTGAGGAGTTTATTTGACAGAGGTTATAGTAGAGATGAGGTGGTCGATTTGTTCCGTTTTATTGATAGAATGATGAGGTTGCCAGTAGAGTTAGAACAGCAATTTAAAAATGATTTGAGGCGTTATCAGGAGGATAGATCGATGCGTTTTTTGAGTCAAATTGAAGAGATGGCAATGGAAGAGGGTGCTGAGCGAGGCGCATTGCAAAATGCTCGTGAGTCTGTGCTTGAAATCTTAGAAGCTCGGTTTGAAATTGTGCCTTTAGAGGTGAGGCAAGCTGTTAATATGATAGCTGATATGTCTGTGTTGCGCCGTTTGCTAAGGGAAGCGATCGCGATTCCTTCTATATTGGATTTTCAGGAGTTGCTTGCGGTGGGTGAGGGTGAGAGTTAGGGGGTGAGTAGGCGCGATCGCTCTCAAGCGATCGCATCACGGCACTTTTGATTGTAGAGAGCATCATACATTACGAAAAGTCAAATCTTATTCTATTGACTTTAGGCAATGTTAACTTTCCCATTGATAAATGACTTGTAACGAATTATCATTACCAAAATAGAAGACAGAATCAAGACCACAGCGTGACGTAAAGGTAAAATGTTCAGGCAAATCCGCAAAGATTGAATTGCTGAGCTTAAACTCGAAAACCTCAACTTTTCCATACTGACTGAGCCATATTATTATCTCCTCTTTTGTCCAGCCTTGAAGATGTGGCCTCAATGCTTTCACCTGCGAACGTAGGTCAATTACAACAAATTCCACGATGCCGCAAATTATTAAGATAAAATATTGATATTATAAGTATAGCAATCGCCAAAACGATTAGGACACTCGCTCATGGCTGAAAATTGATTATATTCCCTCTTTTTTCCCTTCTTTCCCTAGCCCCTAGCCCCTAGCCTCTAACCCCTAGCTATAACTTACAATCGATCATGCCTGTCTTGTCTCCTGAATTACAACAAAGATTAGCAACACCTCTAAAAATCGGCTCTTTTGAAGTCAAAAGCCGCGTTTTACAATCGCCATTATCGGGCGTTACAGACTTAGTATTTCGTCGCTTAGTACGTCGCTACGCACCAGAATCGATGATGTACACCGAGATGGTAAATGCGACTGGACTGCATTACGTTAAGCAACTGCCAAGAATTATGGAAGTTGACCCTAATGAACGCCCGATTAGCATTCAATTATTTGATTGTCGGCCCGATTTTTTGGCAGCGGCGGCGGTGATGGCTGAAAAAGAAGGAGCAGATACAATTGATATTAATATGGGCTGTCCTGTTAACAAAATTACTAAAAATGGTGGCGGTTCTTCTTTGCTGCGAGATCCAGAAAATGCAGAGGCAATTGTGCGTTCAGTTGTTAAAGCTGTGAACGTACCTGTTACTGTTAAAACTCGCATTGGTTGGTCAGATAAAGAAATTACTATTTTAGAATTTGCCAAGCGAATGCAGGATGCAGGCGCACAGATGATTACTGTACACGGTCGCACTCGCGCTCAAGGTTATAACGGCCCGGCAAAATGGGAATGGATTCGCCGCGTTAAGGAAATTCTTTCGATTCCAGTGATTGCTAATGGAGATATTTTTTCTGTTGAAGCGGCCGTCAATTGTTTAGCAGAAACGGGCGCGGATGGTGTGATGTGTTCGCGAGGAACTTTGGGTTATCCATTTTTAGTAGGAGAAATTGATTATTTCTTAAAAACTGGAATGGAAAAGATATTACCGACACCAATTGAGCGCTTGGAATGTGCTAAGGAACATTTGCGGGCGTTGTGGGAATATAAGGGCGAGAGCGGTATTCGTCAAGCACGTAAGCATCTAACATGGTATGCTAAGGGCTTCGCTAATGCTGGCGAATTGCGCGGTCAATTGGCAATTGTTGAAACAGTTGAAGAAGGTTGCGAGAAGATCGATCGGGCAATTCAACAGTTGTGATTTTGTTACGTAATGCCGCCTTCGAGGTGGTAACTAAACCGCCCAGAGGGAGGTGTTACGTAATTTGCGGGTAATTCCCTAAACAATTATATTTTGAGGTAAGGATGGATACATTAAAAGGGCGGGATTTATTAAGTCTGGCAGACTTAAGTTTTGAAGAATTAAACTATCTGCTGGATCTGGCAGCAAACCTGAAGTCGGGAATGTTAAAGTTACAGCGAAATAAGGTTTTGGGGCTGGTTTTTTCTAAGGCTTCTACTCGAACGCGGGTGAGTTTTTCGGTGGCAATGTATCAACTGGGAGGTCAAGTTATTGACTTAAATCCGAATGTGACGCAAGTAAGTCGTGGGGAACCTTTGGTCGATACGGCGCGGGTTTTAGATAGATATCTCGATATTGTGGCAATCAGAACTTTTGAACATAAGGATTTAGAAACTTTTGCTGATTACGCTAAGATTCCTGTGATTAATGCACTGACTGATTTGGAACATCCTTGTCAAGTTTTAGCGGATTTGATGACAGTTAAGGAGTGTTTTGGTAGTTTTGAAGGGCTGACTTTGGCGTATTTTGGGGATGGCAATAATATGGCTAATTCTCTGCTGTTGGGATGTGCAATGGTAGGTATGAATGTCAGAATTGCTACTCCTAGCGATTATCAGCCAGATGCGGGAATTGTGAAGCAAGCAAAGGCGATCGCTAAGGGGAAAACGGAAGTGATGATTACTACGGATGCGGCAACTGCGATGCAGGGTGTGCAAGTGGTTTATACTGATGTTTGGGCAAGTATGGGCCAGGAAGAGGAAGCGAGAATGCGGATTCCCGTTTTTCAGCCTTATCAGGTGAATGAAAAGTTGATGGAGTTGGCGGATAAGGATGCGATCGTACTGCATTGTTTGCCAGCACATCGGGATGAGGAAATTACGGATGCGGTGATCGAAGGTGCGCGATCGCGTGTTTGGGATGAGGCAGAAAATCGGATGCACGCTCAAAAAGCTTTGTTAGCTACTCTTTTAGGCAGTGATTAGTTAACGGTTAACGGTTAACTGTTAACTGTTAACCGTTAACTTGGTTTTAATCTTAATAATTACCAATTACCAATTACCAATTACCAATTACCCATTAGTATCTTGTATCCGATTAACTAATTCATAAAATGGCTGCCAATTATC
Source organism: Kamptonema sp. PCC 6506 (assembly GCF_000180455.1). Taxonomy (NCBI): domain Bacteria; kingdom Bacillati; phylum Cyanobacteriota; class Cyanophyceae; order Oscillatoriales; family Microcoleaceae; genus Kamptonema; species Kamptonema sp. PCC 6506. The sequence goes on along the minus strand of NZ_CACA01000071.1, from coordinate 14,079 downwards.
GTCAGTCGCAATAGATTCCCAAACTTCCTCAATGATGATTCTAAGTAAAGATTGTTCGGGGTTATAACGCCGCAACCGCAAGCGTATTTCCTCCATATCCGCAGGCGATAAAGTCTGCAAAAGATGATGGTAAAGCTGCCGCCAAGGTGCGATAATTTCTGCGGGTTCAACGTCCTTAAAAATTAGACTGCTATCCTCACGCCAATCTTGAGAAAACTGTTTTCTCAATTCTAAAAAGAAATCGTGATAGCCTACCTGAGTCTCACTCAATAGTTTAATCGTCAGTTGCAACAATTCTTCGGCTTCGGAATCTGGCAACCGATCGAAACCCAATCTATTTAGCATTAATTGCTGATAACTAGCATTATAGTATTCACCAAATTTTGCCAGTGCAGCCTGCATATCTTTTTGGTCAATTACAGCAGCTAGCGGTTGTTGAAGCCTCTCTAAATTCAAATGGCAAATAAATGGTTGATTGCCGTAGGAGTAAAGTCCCGAATAGTCAAAATAAGCCGCTGTAAACTGAGGTTTATATGTGGGGATAAACCCATAGGGCCCATAGTCAAAACTTTCTCCAGTAATCGACATATTATCAGTATTTAGCACTCCATGACAAAATCCTGCTGCCATCCACTGAGCAACTAATTCCGCTACTCGCTTCACTAATTCTGCGTAAAATAGTGCATATTGCTCTGATTCTGGGACTGGCATTCTGCCTGTCTGAAAATGTAATTCAGGGTAATAGTATTGAATAACGTGATCTAGAAGCTTTTTGATTAAATCATTCCGTCTCAAAAAATACAATCTTTCAAAGGTTCCAAAGCGGATATGAGACTGACTAAAACGTACCATTACTGATGAACGAGTGGGAGAAGGTTCATCGCCTCGCCACAGTGAATCGCCAGTTTCAACCATGCTCAAACATCGGGAAGTACGGACACCCAATCGATGCAAAGCTTCAGCGGCTAAAACTTCTCTAACTCCTCCTTTAAGAGTGAGTCTACCATCAGCAGTACGGGAGTAAGGAGTGCGGCCAGAACCTTTAGTACCGAAGTCATAAAGTTTGCCATCAATGCCACGAACTTGACCGTATAGAAAACCTCTACCATCGCCTAAATAAGGGTTATATTCGTTGAATTGATAGCCATGATAGCAGAGTGCGAGGAAGGGGCGGACGCAGTGAAATTTGCCAAAGGCTGTGGTAAAATCTTCGTCAGTTACTTGTTTGGGATCTAGTCCTAATATCGGCAATAATTGGTCATTGCGGAAGCGGAGGATATGCAGAGGAAAGTCAGCGGCGGTGACTTCATCAAAATAATCACTACCTAAAGATTCTATGGCAGTTTCGTAATTGAGAGTGAGGAAGGGATTTGACATTGCTATTTTCCGGTAAATCAGATAAGCTGTTGAGCATTTAAACGATATTACATTATACTTCCGCTCTTATGGCGGATGAAACCCCAACACAATAAGCTCAATCAATGGAATTAGTAAACTTCATCGTGAGTTCCAAGATCGATTAGTAACACTTTGCTGTCAGAGAGAAATTTGAAGACAAGCCGATGCTTCTTTCGCCACTTTTTCAATATTCGTAAGAACGGCTCATCCGAAATAAGGTCAATCATTGCTTGAATCCCTCATCAAATCTTCAACAGTAACAGCACGAACATTACCCAATCTATAATTCTCCTCAGCTTCTTTAGCTCTTGAGGCTATTTGATTTCTTCTCAATTCGATCGTTCTTTTGGTAAGAATTTCAGCAATATAAGACTGTTCCTCAAGATCGAGGTCAGATATGGCTTGCAAAATATCGTTTACCTGAGTTGATGTTTTCATGGCTTTGCTCGATCGCTTAACTCAACGTTTACCTCTATTATCGCATCTTTTCCTGTACTTCCTCCAGTGGCAAATCTAGAACTTGGGCAATTTGCTCTGCTGTTAAACCAACTTTTACCAATTGCCGTATCGTTTCTTGTTTGGCTAATCTTAGTGAAGTTTCAATATTGTTATTCTTGCCGTTCACAGGTATAGGATTTTCTGTAATTATTGAATCCAAATTTTTCAATTCTGATTTATTTTATCAACACAGGAAGCGATCGCTCTTATCGATCGGTCAAATAACACTCGTAGGCGATCGCTTCTTTCTACAAATCGTTAAAAAGGGCTAGTAATAACTGGTTCCAAAGTGGCTATTAATTTGAGATTATATTCAGCCTCAAAAGCAGGTTTCTTATAATCTATACTCCAGAGTTCTAAAGCACAATCATCATCTAATTCGGCTGGTACTAGCCGCAAGTGTAATTCTCGAACTTCTGGGTGATATTCGCATTTTATCTCGGAGATTGCGCCAATTTGCCGCCGATCTAATGCCACTGCTAACCGCAATAGAGGATGCAATTGATTCACTAATTCTCGATATTTTTTAGGCAAGGAGTGATAATTATCATGTTTCTTTTTCGGATTGTTTTTGCGGTGGTAACGAGCTAAATTTGCCACAATTTCAATCTCAGTTTCAGTGTAACCTAATAACTCACCATTGCGAATTAAATAGTAAGAATGCTTATGATGTGCTGAATGGCTGACATACAAACCGCAGTTGTGTAAAATCGCAGCAGCCCAAAGCAATTCTCTTTCTTCTGTTCCCCAATTGTGGAGAATCCCTTGAGTTTGGTCAAACAAATTTAGTGCATAAGCTGCAACTCGTTCGCTGTATTCAGAATTAACATCATATTTCTGGGCCATTTGCATAATGCTACGCTGACGGATTGAACTTTGAAATCGCAAGCGATTGTCAATCAAACCATGCGCTAGCATCCAATCAACAATTACCCCCTCTCGGAGAGAGCGATCGCAAACAGTCAACGACTCCACCCCCAGTAAAGCCATCGCTTCCTGTAAAATCACCGCTCCTGCTAAAATAATATCGGAACGCCTGTCAGACATCCCAGGAATTGCCAGTCTTTCCGAGTTAGAAAGCTTGCGAAAGCGAGTAACTAAATCCCGCAAATCTTTGAGGCTTAACTGATAGCCAGCCAAGGGATTAGGGACTATCCCCAATTTCTCACGAGCGTTAATAATTGCTAGAGTTTCAATAGTACCAGAAGTGCCAACTAAACGCGGCAACTCATCAACATCCAAATTAGCTAATAAATCATCAATCGGTCGTTCTAACATTACCCGAATATAAGCTTGCAAATACGCAAACTCATCTCGATTAATCGGGTCAGTTTTAACCAATTCTCCGGTTAAGCGAACAGCACCTACTTTGGTACTGCTGAGAGAACGAGGTTCTAGAGAATCACCTAAAATTAACTCCGTAGATCCTCCCCCAATATCAATAATAATATGGGGCTGATTGTTGAATTCCATCGCCGACAACACGCCTAGATAAATTCTCCGCGCTTCTTCTTGACCGGAAATTAAATTAACATTGAGGTCTAATTGATCGCCAATTCGCTTGAGAAAATCGCGACCATTTGGAGCTTCTCGCACCGCACTCGTAGCTACAGCAATTACTTGTTCAGCATTAAAGGTTTTAGCAATATCTTGGAAGCGTCGTAAAGTTGCGATTCCTTTTTCCATTACCTCTCGTTTTAAGTTGCCAGTTTTGGGGTCACAATCCCCCAATCTGACACTTTCTTTCTCTCTAGCAATAATTGTAAAGGCAGGCAGCGCTACATCAATACGAACTACCACCATGTGAAAAGAGTTTGTACCCATATCCAGGGCGGCAAGAATGCGGTTTTGCTCCGCAGAAGGATTAGGCATCCTCACTAAAGGAACTGAACTAACCATTGGAATTTATGGAAGATAACACATCTATTTATTATCCCACGAATTTTGTTAGGTCGTAGCCTAAATAAAAGTAAATATTTTGTACAATTACAATATGGCTGTAGCGATCTCTAGGTCATTAAAAATGTAAGATTAAAAATCCTCTTGTGCTATGCTACTTTTAATTTTTTAATTTTTAATTTTTAATTTTTAATTTTTAGTTGTGGTACTGGTATCTTGCCCCTTCTCAACCTTGGTGTAAAAATCAGATCAAATCAAAATTAACAATTCAAAATGATTGCATCCGAGCCTAAATCCGAACCCAAATTGCTTACTATTATGCGGCTGCTGAGATGGGATAAACCAGCAGGACGGCTAATTTTAATGATTCCTGCCCTTTGGGCCGTTTTTTTAGCCGGACGCGGCACTCCCCCTGCACCCTTAGTAGGCGTAATTGTGCTAGGTACTTTAGCCACTAGCGCCGCTGGATGCGTCGTTAACGACCTCTGGGATCGCGATATCGATCCCGAAGTAGAAAGGACGCGATCGCGCCCCCTCGCCTCCCGCGCCCTCACAATCCAAACAGGTATCGGAGTCGCCTTAATTTCCTTTATTTGCGCCGCCGTTCTTGCACTTTATCTTAATCCTCTCAGTTTTTGGCTGAGTGCAGCAGCCGTCCCGATCATTATCTGTTATCCATTAGCAAAAAGAGTCTTTCCCATCCCCCAATTAGTATTATCTATTGCCTGGGGCTTTGCAGTATTAATTAGCTGGAGTGCGTTAGTTTCCCGTTTAGAAATACCCACCGGCTTTTTATGGGGAGCAACTGTATTTTGGACATTAGGATTTGATACAGTTTACGCCATGAGCGATCGAGAAGATGACCAACGTCTGGGAGTTAATTCCAGTGCCATATTCTTTGGAGATAACAGCGCCAACGCCGTTGGTATCTTCTTTCTTTTGACCGTTGTTTTGTTAGCAGCAACAGGCATAAATATGCAATTGCATCTTGGCTTCTGGCTGGGAATTGGTTTCGCCGCCATTTTATGGATATTACAGTATAATCAACTGCGCCAAAAAGATTTACCGAAACCAGTTTACGGCGCGATCTTTCGTCAAAATGTTTGGATTGGCTTCATTCTACTTGCTGGGATGATTAGCGGAGCAATTTTTTGATTTTAGTTGGTTGGGTGCGTAAATCCTATTAAGGCCAACCTTTTGGCTCCTTAGAAAAATCTTTCGACCTTACTTCCTGAACTTCTCGCACTTGAAAAACTAATTGAAAAGGCCTTTTCATTTCCTTCTGAATAAATTGTTCTACTAAATCTACTTGCTTAGAAGTTAAAGGTTTATTTGCCCGCACAATCAAGCGGACAAGAGGAGGCTTCGCAGTCCAGTCTACCTCAGTTTTGATCAACTCTACCTGCTGACCAACTGTCACCGTCCGGCTGACTAAAAGAGTTTTAAGAGTTGCTTGTAACTGAGCTTGTCTAATCAGTTGTACGAAACTAATTCCTAAAGGAATAACCAGCACAGCAGTCAAAGCAAAAGCATAAGCAAGCGCTCGTTTAGTTTTCCCTTTTTTTGCATATCCAGCCCAGATAAAGACTAGCATACAAGCTAAAACAATCCCCAAAAGATTAGTTAAATACAGTAAAAAAGCTCCCCAGCTAAACTGCCAATATCCCTGAGAAAGACTTAAACCAATAACGCAAAGAGGAGGCATAAGAGCAACCGCGATCGCAGTTCCCGCCATCGCATCTCCCACTTTCGGTCGCGTTTTTGCAAAACCACTCATCCCACCAGCAACCACCGCAATACCTAAATCAATTAAATTAGGTTGAGTGCGAGCTAGAACTTCCGAACCAAATTCCGGCAAATCAACAATAATACCCAAAAAACAAGACAGCAGAATTCCTACACCAGTCGCCACAATTAGCGAGATTAAACTGTGGCGAAATAACCGAGCATTTCCCTGTAAAGCTCCAAAGGCCAACCCCCGTAGTGGCATCATCAAAGGAGCAATAATCATCGCCCCAATGATCGCAGCCGTACTGTTGCTTAGCAAACCAAAACTAGCAATTAGACAAGCGCTAACAGTCAAAACCATATAATTGAGGTTAAGATGAGAATCTTCTAGCAAAGAGTCCCGAATCTGTTCAATTTCTTCTAAGGAAACTTTATTCATATATGAGAAAAATTATTATTGGAGTTATGGGGCCTGGTAATAACCCCACCTCAACTGATTTGGATAATGCCTATCAACTGGGAAAGCTCATTGCTCAAGCAGGATGGGTGCTGCTAACAGGGGGTTGGAATAGCGGCGTTATGGATGCTGCAAATCAAGGAGCAAAAGCAGCAAACGGTCTAACTGTTGGTATCCTTCCCAATAACAATACTAATTATACCTCTGAAGCTGTAGACATTGCCATTGTGACTGATATTGGCAGCGCTCGCAATAATATCAACGTTCTCTCTTCTGATGTAATTATTGCCTGTGGTATGGGTGCGGGTACTGCTTCCGAAATTGCCCTAGCGATCAAAGCCAATAAAAAAGTTATATTGTTAAACAGTGACGAATCAAGTAAAGTTTTTTTCCGTAATTTGTCACCAGTGAATGTTTTTGTGGTAAATACTGTTATAGATGCTATTGAGCAAACTCGTCAAATCTTATTAACTGAAAGATGAAATTCAACAAATTGCCTTTATGTTTGAGTGGTATTTTAATTAGTTTGGCAGCTTTTACCACTGCATCAGCTAAAGTAGGTGCAGAAGGATTTCCTAGCGCGATCGCAAAGGAAATTTCCCGTGACACAAGACCATCTGGTGAACAAGAAGCACCCCCGATTACTACTAATTCTGGGCCCGATGAAATGGCATTAGCCGCTCACTTGCAAAGCCTAAAAGTTAAAATGTATGGTGCTTATTGGTGTCCTTACTGCCACGCACAGGAGGAGCTTTTTGGCAAAGAAGCATTTGCTACGATTGAATATATTGAGTGCGATCCCAAGGGGAAAAATGCTCAGCCAAATCTATGCCGAGACGCTAATATTACAGGATATCCAACTTGGGAGATTAATGGTCAATTTTATAGGGGTATGCAATTTTTAGATGAACTGGCTAACGCATCTGGATATCGAGGGAGTCGTAATTTTAAGAACACATTCTCCGATCCCGAAAAATCTAAGTAAGAATAGCAAATATATCAAGACTTACGTAAAACTTCGTAACGCTACCATCTTGGCGGTAAAAAAACCAAAGATGGCGGCGTTACAGATAGTTTTGCGTAAATCCTTCCTATATTTTACGCCTGTGCTGGATAAACTTGACCTCGCATTTCCCCATAGAATGAGTGATCCTCTGTATGGACGTTAAAGTAAAGTGCGCCGCGTCTTGCTAGTGATTCTATACCAGCAACAGTATTGACTTGACCGGGAAGGCCAAGTTCAACTGGACAACCTTCGGGTAGACGAGGAACATTATCAGGAGGTTGTGCTAAATCCTCCACCGATTGAGGCAAACCTGGCACACCTTCAGATAAATTAGTAGGTAAACTCGGAGTATTTCCAGGAATTTGTGCAGTAGGTTGAACTGATTCAGGCAAACCTGGCACACCTTCAGATAAATTAGTAGGTAAACTCGGAGTATTGCCAGGAATTTGTGCAGTAGGTTGAACTGATTCAGGCAAACCTGGCACACCTTCAGATAAATTAGTAGGTAAACTCGGAGTATTGCCAGGAATTTGTGCAGTAGGTTTAACCGATTCAGGTAAACCTTCATCATGAGTGTGAGGGACACCTAAATGAGCAGCTTGACGAGTACTATTCTCAGAAATTTGTCCCGTAAATTGGCTTGATTGACTAACCAAACCTTCATCAGGAATGCGAGGTACACCGTCAGGTAACTCAGGTGGAGAATCTACTAAAGTAATATTTTCATTCGTAACCAAGGCAGAAAATTTATTATCTACAACCGTCCGATCGAAAACTCCGAATTGTCCCAAATCAACAACAATAGGCCCAAGTACACCAGGAGGGCCGCAGTGGATATGAAATCCAACAATTTCTGAAGGATCGACACCAGACATTTGAACGTCAACCTGAAGAGAACTCAGATTTTGAGGGAAACTAAGACTACCATATCCTTTAGCATCTGATACAATCGCTTCTCCTGGCTCTTGTTGAGGGCTAAGGAATGCTTCATACTTAGTAAAAGAGCGTTCTCCGAAAGGATCGGGAGTGCCTTCAGAAGTGCCTGTAATAAAGTCTGCGGCGGTTAAGTCGCTAGCTGCAATACCACTAATTACAAATAGCGATTGATTGGCAATCTTATCAGTAACTAATACTTGACCTGAATTCGTGGTTGTAATGGCGAGATCGTTAAAAGTTAAAGAGGGATTCAGTTGGATAAAGTCAACACCGTTTTCAAAGTCCGTAATTAGATCGATCCCTTCAGACTTAGCTATCACAAAAATATCACTACCATCTCCTCCAGTTAATGTATCGTTTCCAGCTCCCCCTGTAAGAATATCATCTCCTAAGTCTCCTAATAAAATATCGTTACCGATATCGCCATTAAGGATATCGCTAGCTTTACCACCGATGAGCGTATCATTGTTTTGACCACCCGAAAGCGTGTCAGATGCTTGATTTCCGCAGAGTAAATCATTGCCAGCATTACCCAATAAGATATCATTGCCTCCTAACCCGATAATCGTATCATTTCCTGCCATGCCGTAATAAGTGCGACTCTCTTCGTTATTAGTTACCCAGTCGTCACCTCCCAACAGCATAATAATGTCCCTTCCTGGAGAATTAGAAAGTAAACTAATCTGGTTAGCAGGTAGTTGATTGAAGAAGAATATATCATTGCCTTCAGTCGCTTGAGCGATATCAGAAGGCATTCCTAAGTCAATTGCTGATAAGTCCATATCGCGTTAACCTGGGTGTTAATTTATTTCAACATAAAATTTATAACTTACTGGTTTCTAGTTCCGCTAGTCAAATTGCGAAAGATTTGTTTCGCAAAATGTCTGAAGGCTTTTTTCCAAAATGCTGCTGGAAGTATTTTGTAAAGCGACCCGGATTATAAAAACCATATTCAAAAGCAATTTCTGTGATTGTTTTGTTACTTTCCATTAACTCAAGACGAGCGGCTTCAAGTCGGATATTTCGTAGGAATTGACTGGGAGAAACACCGTAATGACGAGCAAAAGCAATTTGCAGAGAGCGACTGCTACAATTCATTGCAGCGCAAATCTGTGCAATTGTAAGGTCTTTTTTCATATTTGCGCGAATGTATTCAGCCGCCTCTCGCACACGAGCGATTCCTGTCTCGGATACTTTGATATTTTGGTTATCTGAATTACCGTAAGATGTACCTTGTACTAAAGTTGAGAAAATAGCGATTTCTAGATTTTCAATTACTATTGGATGTCCGTTAGTTTCAATTAAATTCCAGAGTGTCATTACCATTTGATACAATGAATGACCATAAAGAGTTGTACTATCAATAACTTGCATAACTTTGGGAATAGCGGGGGAATTGTCAAGATATTTGCTTAATTCAGTTAAAAATCTAGCTTCATCTATATAAATTGATATCGCACTATATTTGGATGAGTGCCGCAGACGGATTACCTCGATTCCCGGCTGATTCATTACCAGATGTTTCTGATTAACTAGGAGTTCTTTAGAGCCAACTTTTAAGATATGATCCCCATCCGTAAATGTGAATACGATTTTGCCGGGAAAGGTATATCCTGCGGTATATGTACTACCAGCTTCCCAAACAACATTAAGAATCTCGAAGTTCTTTAATTTCGCAAGTCGCCATTGAATTTTGTAATCTTTTGAATGGGGGATATGTTTAGTAATAGTTGGTACTTGCTTAATATATATTTCTGGATCTTTGATCTCAATATTTAGATCCCATCCCATAATAAGATTCTCCTAAAATCAATTTCAATAATTATATAGTAACCGCCAAGGCGGTTAGGGGCTAGGGGCTAGGGGCTAGGGGCTAGGGAAAGAAAGGGAAGAAGGGAAGAGGGAAAGAGGGGAAGAGAGTTAATGGTTTGGGCCATGAACGAGTGTCCTAACGCTAACTGACGAAAGCGGTTGAAGATTTACGCAAAACTATCAGTAACGTCGCTTTCCAAGCGCGGTAAACGAACCACCAAGATGGCGGCCGTACTGAGTTCGTTCGTAAGTCCCCTCAAGTTAACTTACCAACAACTAACAACTAATAAAATAATCTTCAACAATTTTCAAAATTCGTTGCGCCGCCATCCCATCCCCAAAGGGATTAATTGCCATAGCCATAGCATTGTAGGCCTCCAGATCGCTCAGTAACTTTGCTGCTGCTGCCACAATTGTATTAGAATTAGTACCCACAAGTTTAGCAGTTCCAGCCTCAATTGCTTCTGGTCTTTCCGTAGTTTCTCGCAATACCAAAACAGGCTTACCTAAACTTGGGGCTTCCTCCTGCAATCCACCAGAATCAGTGAGGATTAAATAACAACGCTGAATCGCTCCTACCAGTTCTGCATAATCCAAAGGTTCCGTTAAGAAAACTCTCGGATGCTCGCCTAAAAAAGCTTGTAAAGGTTCGCGGACAACTGGATTGCGATGCAAAGGCAAAAGTAATGCTGTATCGGGAAATTTATCTAAAATTTCGATCAAGGCTTGGGCAATTCCTGCCAGTGGTTCGCCCCAATTTTCTCGACGGTGAACAGTGGCTAAAATTGTCCGATACTGACTCCAATCTAAATTAGGAATATTGCACTCAGGCTGTCGTTTTGCGACGGAAAGCAAAGCATCAATTACAGTATTTCCTGTATGGTGAATTGCACCAACAACTCCCGATTTTTTGAGATTTTCTACAGCTAATACGGTAGGAGCAAAGTGTAGCTGAGTTAGCTGTGAAATTAGGCGGCGGTTGGCTTCCTCTGGGTAAGGATTGAATAAATCATCAGTACGCAATCCAGCCTCTACGTGACCTACAGGAATTTTTTGGTAAAATGCAGCTAGGGCAGCAGCAAACGCAGTGGTTGTATCACCTTGTACCAATACTATTTCTGGCTGCAACTCTTTAAATAATGCTTCTAGGCCTTGTAAACTTCGACAAGTAATGTCTGTCAAAGTTTGCTGATGCTGCATGATCGCTAAATCGCGATCGCCCTTAAAGTCGAATAGCTGCATCACTTGCTCAACCATTTCGCGGTGCTGACCAGTTAAAATTACCTGAGTCTCAAAGGACGGCGAATTTTTGAACAGTTGGATCGCTGGGGCGAGTTTAATCGCCTCTGGGCGGGTTCCCAAGGTGATGCAGACTCGGTGGATAGCTTTTGTGCGCTGAATAGGGGATTTCGGCATTAAAATCAGGTTATTGAGATTCTCCTCGCGCCTAAAGGCTGAGGAGTAGAGACTTCAGAATAAATAATAGAAAGATTTTTGCCTGTCTACCAGGAGGAATTATTTTAATGGAATTTTTGATAACTATTTTTTCCTTCTTCAATTCTAGTCCTCCTCCGCCTCCTCGCACAGAGCCATCATTTTTTTCGCTGACTATTATCCCCTATTCCCTACTTGTCTTGGGCGAGGGTGCGATCGCGACTACCCTAGTTTATTTTGCCTGGAAGCGGCGAAATCTTCCCTACAACTGGATTGTCTTGATGTTAGCAGCCTTCAGTAGTGCTGGCTGTACGAGCCACCTGTTGGCAATCTCCCGACTTTATGATTCCACCAATTGGCTACCAACGATCGGTGCTGCTTTTACCTTGGTACTTTCCCTAGCAGCAGCTTATGCGATCGCCACAACCACTCGCCTCCAGCAAGAAACTCTCAATCCGCCAGTGGCAAACGCGATGCCTGCGGCTGGCTTCGCCTTTAACCCAGAAAGACAGAATACCAGCGATCGTCAGATATCAAAGCCAACTGAGGAAGACAGTTTAGGAGAAAATTCTAGGGGCGAGTCGATCGACGAGGGATTATCCCACTCACAGAATATCCTTACAAACCCATATCTCGATCCTACCCCCACAAATTTAGCACCCAACCTCAGCATCAACAGCGAGTCAGCCGCCTCCATCATTGAAAAATTAGAAGCTCAAATCGCCAGCAACGCCTCAGTAGAAGAAGCCCTATTAACTTCCCAAATCCGTCTGGTGGGAATTCTCGACCTTGCCCAAGATGCCATTATCTCCGTAGGCAAAAACCAACAAATTCAACTCTTTAACCGAGGTGCAGAACAAATTTTCGGCTATACCGCCAGCGAAGTCTTAGGACAATCTCTAAATCTGCTATTTCCCGAACAGAGCTTAAAAAATAGCACAAAGCAGACCTTACTACCCCTTGAGGCTGCCCAAAACACCAAAGGAAACCGGACTGAAATTACAGCCAGACGCAAAGATGGCTGCGAATTCCCCGCTGAAGCCTCCATTTCCCAACTGGAATTAAAAAACGAATCAGTATTTACCCTAATTTTGCGAGATATCAGCGATCGCAAACGCGCAGAACAGAAACTCGGCATCCAAGCCCGCGCCTCAGCCGCCATCGCTCAACTCGGTCAGCGAGCCCTAGCTGGGATTCCCATTCCCCACCTCATGAATGAAACTGTCACCCTCACCGCCATTACCCTGCAAGTAGAGTATTGTCAAATCTGGGAATATCAGCCACAAACTCAGACTTTACTGTTGCAGGCAGGGTTTGGCTGGCCCCAGAATCTAATCGGTGTAGCGATCGCCTCATCTAACGACAATTCCCAATTTGCCTTTACTTTAAGCTCTGGCGAACCAGTAATTGTTGAAGATCTCACCCTAGAAACTCCTTTTACTGACAGCGTACAGCTATTAGAAAACACCACCCTACGGGCCTGTACCAGCGTCCAAATCCCAGGCGTTGATCGACCCTTCGGCGTTTTAGTCACCCATTCCACCAAAACACGCACCTTCACCCCAGATGACGTTCACTTTCTGCAAGCTACCGCCAACGTCTTAGCCAGTGCCAAGATCGGATTTGCCGCCCAAGAAGCCCTACACCAACAATTTCAGCGCAGCTTACTACTGGGGAAAATTACCAGAGAAATTCGTCAAAGCTTAGATGCCAAACAAATTTTTCAGACAGCAGCCACCCAGATTGGTCATGCCTTTGGCGTTAGCCGCTGTATTATTAGCGTTTACGCGATCGCACCCCATCCTCATCTACACCGCGTGGCCGAATATCTAGAGCCGGGATATCAATCCTTACTGGATATAGAAATTCCCGTTACAGGCAACCTCCACGCCCAGAAAGTGCTGGCTCAAGACCAAGCGATCGCCTCCTTTGATATCACCGTTGACCCCCTGCTACAAGACAAGCTGATTCCCTACGAACAATTGCAAGTAAAATCCATGTTGGCAATCCGCACCTCCTACCAAGGTGAACCCAACGGTGCGATCGGCTTGCATCAGTGCGATCGCCAACGCCAATGGACTATAGGCGAAATAGAATTGCTCGAAGCTGTCGCCGCACAAGTCGGAATTGCCCTAGCTCAAGCTCAGTTACTAGAACAAGAAAAACAAGCCCGTAAAAAACTCGCCGCCCAAAATAAAGCCTTAGAACAAGCCAGACTCGCCGCAGAATTAGCCAACCGCGCCAAAAGCGAATTTCTCGCCACCATGAGTCACGAAATTCGCACTCCCATGAATGCCGTCATCGGTATGACTGACTTATTGCTGGAAACCCCCTTAAATCCCGACCAGCAAGACTGTGCCGAAACAGTCCGCAGCAGCAGTCAAGCTTTACTCACAATTATTAACGACATCCTTGACTTTTCCAAAATTGAGTCTGGCAAACTTGACTTAGAAAAAGAACCTTTTGAGTTACAAGGTTGTATCGAGAGCGCTATGGATCTCGTCACATCCAAAGCTACAGAAAAACAGTTAGAAATAGGTTATTTGATAGATCCAGAAATACCTAAGATAGTTGTGGGAGATGTTACGAGGCTACGACAAATCTTAGTCAATTTACTTAGTAATGCGGTTAAATTTACTCATCATGGTGGAGTGATAGTGTCAGTACAGAAGGGGCATTCACAATTAGTTGCCGATCGCTCGCCCGCAGAGGCAGAAGCAACCTATGAAATACTTTTCGCGATCGCAGACACAGGCATCGGCATTCCTGCTGACAGGATGGATCGCTTGTTTAAACCCTTCAGCCAAGTTGATTCCTCCACTACCAGACAGTACGGCGGGACAGGACTAGGACTCGCCATCAGCCAGCGCTTATGCGAACTTATGGATGGAAGAATTTGGGTTGAGAGCAA
>NZ_CACA01000072.1:0-14673 GCF_000180455.1 Kamptonema sp. PCC 6506 | reverse complement strand
CCTTTAATTAAAGGAGGATTGACTTTGTTAGGATTTAGACAATTGAGAATTAAGTCAAAGCTGACAATTGCCCTTCTGGTAGTTACTTTAGGTTCAACTGCCATTGTTGGTATTTTGACATGGAACAGAGCAAAAAGCATTCTCACCCAACGCATTTTTAGCCAACTGACTAGCGTGCGTGCGGCAAAAGCTGCTCAAATTGAATCTTACTTTCAATATATTCACAATCAAATTGAAACCCTTTCCGAAGATCGAATGATTGTGACAGCAATGGTGGATTTTAATCAAGCTTTTCAGCAGCTAAATCAATCAAAGCTAACAATTTCTCCCACTTGGAATCAATCAATTCAATCTTATTATACCAAAGAGTTTTTCCCTAGACTATCTAAAAATATTGAAGGTACACCCGTTTTTGAACTCTATGCTCCTAAAACTGAACTCGCCCAATATTTGCAATATCATTACATTACTAATAATTTCCATCCTGTCGGTAAAAAAGACGAACTTATGGCGGCAACAGATGGGAGTGAATATAGTGCAATTCATAGCAAATACCACAAAATTCTACGCAATCTAATTAAAAAATTTGGCTATTACGATCTGTTTTTAATCAATCCTGAAACTGAAGAAATTGTCTACTCAGTTTATAAAGAAACCGACTTTACAAGTAATCTCCAAACCGGGCCATATTCCCAAAGCAACTTGGCTAGTGTAGTAGCAGCAGTAAAGCAGAATCCAGACCCCAGTGCCGTTCAGATTGTTGATTTTGCTAGCTATCGCCCCTCCTACGGTGCTCCTGCTGCTTTTATGGCTGTTCCTATCTATCAGGAAACGCAACTGGTTGGCATCCTAGCAGTTCAATTACCAGTCGATGAAATTAATAGCATTTTAACAGGAAATCGAGGTTGGGAGCGGGAAGGTTTAGGTAAAACAGGCGAGACTTACTTAGTAGGTTCTGATTACTTAATGCGCTCTATCTCTAGATTTTTAATTGAAGATCCTATAAATTATTATCAGGCGCTCCGTTCCGGTGGTACGCCGGAACGTATAATTCAGACAATTGAACAACTAAAAACTTCGATTTTGCTTCAAAGAGTCGAAACAGAAGGTTCAAAAAAGGCACTTCAAGGTAAACAAGGCACTGAGATTATTAACGATTACCGACAAGTTCCCGTACTGAGTTCTTATGCTCCTCTAAAAATTAAAGGAATCAATTGGGTAGTGCTTTCCGAGATCGATCTAGCTGAAGCCTACGAGCCGCTAAATAACTTGCAAAACTATATTATCATTCTAGCAGTAGTCTTAGTATTATTTGTCACCTTAATTTCTTTAGTTGCTGCCAATAACTTTGTTAAGCCGATTGAAATTTTGATCCAAGACTCTCGCCAGATCATGCGCGGAAAATTAGAAGATGCTGAACTACAATCTACTACTCAAGATGAGTTAAGTCATCTGGTAAAAACCTTTAATGAAATGATTCGCAGCCTCCAAGATCAAACAATATTAGCGGAACAAAGGCAGCGTGAAAATGAGGAGTTACTTTTAAATATTCTTCCCAGTACAGTTGCACAACGCTGGAAAACAGGGGAGGAAGGAATTACAGATGAAACTGAACAAGCAACGATATTAGTCGCAAGTCTAGAAGGTATAAATGAATTATCTATTGGGCGAGGAGTTTCCGAGGTAGCCAGCTTATTAAATGAAATGATTAATGGGTTTGATGCTGCGGCTCAACAGCTTGATGTGTTAGGTATAACTCGGATTGGCGAACTTTACTTTGCTGTTTGTGGGTTGGCAACACCTCGTCTGGATCATACGAAACGAGTTGTCGAATTGGGCCTAGAGATGCTGGATATTTTGCAAGCATTTAACAATAAATATAATCTCAATCTTAAACTTCGTATTGGTATTGATGCAGGTAAGATTATGGGGGCAGTTATCGAGGCTAAAAGCTTTAGCTACTATATTTGGGGTGAAGGTTTGGCGATTGCTTCTCAGCTCAATCGTATGGCTGCACCTAACACTATTCGCATACCGAATGAAGTCCATGAAAGGGTTCGCGATTTGTATATCTTTCAGCCAGCCGAGGAAATTGAGTTAGTAGAAATTGGTCAGGTGCCAACTTGGGTATTGAGCCGAAATTTATTAAATTCTGCTTCTGAAGCTCACGATCGTAACAAATATGCAGTTGTAGTTAAGGAAGTTAAGTAGGTGATACAATCTTATTTGTAGCTTCTAGTTTCTACCTTTTTTCTTGTATTTATAAGAGATTAATCAATGAGTGTACTGTGGTTAAAAGCCTTAATATTTATCTTGGGATTTCCATTATTAATAGTTATCTTGGGAGAAGTAATTTCTCGATTAGAGCCGCGAGGAAATATCCGGCTGGTAAGATTTTTAAATAGTCTGCGGAGCTTTGTTTTTCCTTGCTTGGCAATCTGGCTAGTTATGAATCAGTTTCTCGGCTTTCCTCATAACTCTATTTTCTTACGGTTATTAGAAACCCTGATTTTGCTAGGTGTGATTTTTGCTGGGATTTTGCTTTTGGGAATTTTGTTAACTACAGAACAAAACCCGACTTCTTGGCATTTATTCAAGGTTCCTAGACTGTTTTTACAAATTATTCGGATTCTATTTTTTCTGGGTATCACCACATATATACTCAGCTCTCTTTGGCAAGTAGATTTAAGTAATATTGCTGCGGCTTTGGGAGTGGGTTCTGTCGTCATTGCTCTGGCATTACAAACTACATTGAGCAATCTCGTATCTGGTTTTTTATTACTATTTGACAGTCCTTTTAAAGTCGGAGATTGGATTCGCTTTGGAGATATTGAGGGGCAAGTTGTAGACTTAAATTGGCGCTCTGTGCGTCTGAGAACCCTGAATCGAGAACTGCTAATCGTTCCCAATGGTGTGCTAGATCAGCAGAATATCTTCAACTATCATAGTGGCGATCGCGTACATGGGGAACGATTTAAAATCGGTTTTTCATACGACGATTCGCCCAATTTTGTGCAGGCGGTAATCAAAAGTGCGGCAATTGCAACTAAAGGCATTTTATCCGACCCTGCTCCCGATGTTTTTACTATGTCTTATGATGATTTTGCAATTACTTATGAGGTCAAATATTTTATTGATGATTTCCAAAATGTCGAAGAGATTCGTAATGACTTTAGAACTAGAATTTTCTATGCAGCTAAGCGCAATGGTTTAACGATTCCTTTCCCAATTCGCACTTTACAGCACGTTAGGATTCGTACTCCCCAACGGGAGGAGCGAGTGCAAGAAATAGCAATCTTTTTACAATCTTTGCCTTTTTTTGCCTTTCTAGAGTTGGAGGCGATCGCTAAATTAGCTGATGTAGCGATTTTACAATTTTATGGTTTGGGCGATGAAGTGATTTCTGAAGGAATACCCGATCCAGGTTTTTATATTATTGAGTCGGGTGCAATTAAATTATTAGTAACAGATTTGTCTGGTTCTCAACAGGAAGTCATTCACCTATCGCGGGAAGATTTCTTTGGTGAAACTGCTCTTTTACCTGGCGAAAATAGTCAGGTTACGGGAGTGGTGACTCAAGATTTAACGGTGCTGGTTTTTGAGCGGGAAGCGATCGCAACTCTGATGGCTGGTAGCGCTCGCTTTGCTAGACAGATCAACCAGTTTATTGAAGAAAGGAAAAAGAGAATCGAGCAAGCACATCAGGCTAGCGATCGCTTAAATTCAGCTTCATCGTCATCTGAGTTGAATAACTCGAAGAAATCCTTTAAGCATACAAGGTTAACTTGACCTCTCCCCGCTCTAAAAACGGGCAGGTTGTGAGCGAATGCCTTTTGCTGGTAGCCTAAGCGTTTTACAATCAAAGAGAGTTAACCTGGATTTGGGATGAATGCCGCATGGATACTAAGGCTTTTAAGCGATCGCTCCAACAGTCGGAGAATTACCACCGCAAGGGTTTTGGGCACGAGGATGAAGTCGCTGAGGTGATGCAGTCTGCCTACCAAAGCAGTCTGATTCAGCAAATTCGCGAGAATAACTACACGCTGCAACGAGGCGATGTGACGATCCGCCTAGCTCAGGCTTTTGGTTTCTGTTGGGGTGTGGAAAGGGCAGTGGCGATCGCCTACGAGACTCGCCAACATTTTCCCACAGAACGCATCTGGATTACTAATGAAATTATTCACAATCCCTCAGTAAATCAGCATTTAGTGGATATGCAAGTAGAGTTTATCCCCGTTGAGAAAAGTGAAAAAGATTTTTCAGTTGTCGATCGAGGCGATGTTGTAATTTTACCAGCTTTCGGTGCCAGCGTGCAAGAAATGCAGACATTAAATGATAAAGGCTGTAAAATTGTAGATACAACTTGTCCTTGGGTTTCTAAGGTTTGGAATACAGTTGAGAAACACAAGAAAAAAGTTTGCACTTCCATTATTCATGGTAAATACAATCACGAGGAAACAGTTGCCACCAGTTCTTTTGCTGGAAAATATTTAATTGTGCTAAATCTCCGCGAAGCTGAATATGTGTGCAATTATATCCTAAATGGAGGCGATCGCGAGGAGTTTTTAGCCAAATTTAGCAAAGCGTGTTCGGCTGGTTTTGACCCAGATCGGGACTTAGAACAAGTTGGAATTGCTAACCAAACTACTATGCTCAAAAGTGAAACTGAGCAGATTGGCAAGTTATTTGAAAAAACGATGATGCGGAAGTATGGGCCAGATAAGTTGAATGAACATTTCCAGAGTTTTAATACTATCTGCGATGCAACTCAAGAGCGGCAAGATGCCATGTTTAGCTTGGTAGAAGAAAAGCTAGATTTAATGCTCGTTATTGGCGGCTTCAATTCTTCTAATACTACGCATTTACAAGAGATGGCCGTCGAGCGCAAACTTCCTTCTTACCACATTGATGCTGCTGAGCGAATTCTGGCAAATAATAGGATTGAACACAAGCCTTTAGGAAGTGATTTAGCGATCGCTGATAATTGGTTGCCTACTGGTAAAATTGTGGTGGGTGTAACTTCGGGAGCTTCCACACCGGATAAGGTTGTTGAGGATGCAATCAAGCGAATTTTTGAGATGAAAGCGTAAATTAGTTAACTGTTAGCTGTTCACTGTTAGCTATTAGCTGTTAGCTGTTAATATTATAGTCACGCTAATGTTTAAATCACTCAGTCACAAGTTTTATCTGATTTAGCTCTTGCTAATACCAATTCTCTAAATTAATGCTACAGTCTTAGGGCGGGTTTATTAATGTTATTTGTGGGTGGCAAATTTGATCGCGAACCCGCCCCTACCCCAAACTGTAGCAAACTTTTAGAGAAGTGGTATAAGCTAGAGGAAGCGTGGCAGCATAGCTGTCAAACGCCTCTTTTTCAGGTAGGTACTTGGCTATTGGCTCAGTCTCAGTGAATTTACTTAGAATTAAGCTCGCCAGAATCGCTGATGCAAAGAAGCATCAGTAATAATATCCGCAACTACCTGGGAAGAAATAAGTAAATCCACTTAATTAAACCTAAAATCACGGATGATTAAAAAGCTGACTCTACAAGTATTATTCCTTCTTCCGCCTACCATCGAACTTTTACTTAGAATTGTGGATGTTGCCAGCTCTGAAAATTACAATAATGATAGACAGTGACCTTGCATTGCCCTGAGCTTGCCGAAGGGTCAAACTGCACCGCTAAACCTCAATTCTAGTTCCTATTTTCCCTAGCCTCTCTCTTCCCCTAGCGCCTAGCCCCTAGCCCCTAGCCCCTCTCTTCCCCTAGTTATATGTTTAATAACTCATCCGTAACCCATGCTCGGATTTGAACCCTTAATCGCTACTGCCACCAGCAATATAGCCAACATTGCCAGCGAAATACTTTTAGATAACAAAGGTAAATTGTTTAGTAATTTAGCCATAGTTGGCAAAACTATGAAAACAAGAACCCAAAAATCTATAAATCACGCCGCTGAAGAATATGTTTGCAAATATGTCGAACGCTACGGCATTTTGAGAATTTTAGGAAAGTCCGAACCAATCCCATTAGAATCAGTTTATATCCCCATTCAAGTTTGGCGCGAATCTGATATTCACCGCTGCGAATCGCTGGAAAAATTAGAAACTATCTATAATCAAAGTCAAGTGCGCCGTTGGCAGTTTATTTATAATAATAAGCTAGAAGGAATAGAAGCTGTAAACCAAAATCAATATCTGATGGTATTAGGTGAACCGGGTTCGGGGAAATCTATATTTTTGCGGCAAATAGCACTAGAAGCACTCAATGGGGAAAAACTTGGCAAAATCGGTAACTCTACATATATTCCAGTTTTCATCGACCTTAAAGAAGTAAGCGCTAGAAAGGTAAACTTAGAAAAAATTATCTTAGAAGAATTTGCCGATAGTAACTTTCCGTTTGCAGATAGGTTGACAGAAAAAACATTAAATAAAGGTAAATTACTGATTCTGCTAGATGGTCTGAACGAAGTTCCAAACCATCAATTAAAAACTATCACTTGGCAAATTAATAATTTTGTTAATAAATATCCGAAAAATCGCTTGATAGCTTCCTGTAGAACTGATTTATATCGCTATAATTTAACGATATTTGCCAATGTTTTAATTTCACCTTTTGAGGAAAATCAGTTAGAGCGATTTCTTTGTAATTGGTTTCATTCTGACTCAGAATCGCTAAATTTAAATGCTCTAGCTTGCTGGGAAGCTCTGCAAAAGCCGGAAAATTCCCAGGCAAAAAATTTAGGAATAAATACTTTATATTTATCTTTACTATGTCTGGTTTATGAGCGAGGTCAAAACTTTCCCAAAAGCCGCCAAGCTCTCTATCAGCAAGTTTGGCGGCTCTTGCTAGAATCTGGATTATCTGACCCTCGGCTTCAGCTAAAAAATAGCGAAAAATCATTAATTTTGGAGGGAGTTAGTAATTTACTTTCCGAGATTGCCTCGCTCGGTTTTGAGTCTAACAAGCTGTTGTTTGAAAGACGAATACTGCTAGATAAAGTTAAAATTTTTCTGAACATTAACTTGAAGAGGCAACCAAATTTAGATGCGAATTTAGTTTTAGACGCTCTGGTAATTAAGCCGGGAATTTTAGTTAGTAAAGAAGCTGACTTACTCGCTTTCTTTCATCCGACAATGCAAGAATATTTAACAGCACAATATATTTATCAAGACTTACCTAAAGATGGCGGCTCGCCCGAAGAAAAACCCAAAATTGCTCAACAATCGCAGTCCCAAAGAGAGGCATTTACCACCCTCGCCAGCCGAAAAAATGATAGTGAGAACTTAACTCTTATTGATAGAACTGTTAAGATCCAGCAATTAATTACCCATCATCTTCAAGACGAGCGTTGGCAACCAGTATTTTTGTTATTAGCAGAGATGATGGGTAGCAAAGCTGACGAATTGCTCTTACTGATAGAAACAGAAGCACAAAAATATATCAAAATTCCCAAATTACAAGCCTTATTAACCTGGGCAAATCAAATCACAGTCGATTCCGAAGAAAATATTAGACCTGCTGCTAAACGCGCCACTGCACTTTTAATTAGCGGGGGTGATTTTGCCTATACACAGGATGCGGGTGAT
Organism: Kamptonema sp. PCC 6506; assembly: GCF_000180455.1. NCBI lineage: Bacteria > Bacillati > Cyanobacteriota > Cyanophyceae > Oscillatoriales > Microcoleaceae > Kamptonema > Kamptonema sp. PCC 6506. The sequence goes on along the minus strand of NZ_CACA01000072.1, from coordinate 7,083 downwards.
GGTTTAGGAACAATTTATGAATTGCCTTTAGAAACTGCGGGCGATTTCACCTTCAGCCGCGATTTCATGCTCACAATCAGTCGCGATCGCATTTTAGCCAGTTACCTAGCTCATCTGCTGGGACTTGATATCGGTTTGATTTTAGCCCGCGCCCGCATCCTCGCTAGCACCATAACTGGTACATTAGGATTAGCTCGTACCCGCGTCTTCGCTGACGAACTTACCCGCGAATTAGCGGGGACAGTAGTTAAAGTTCGCGGTCGTTTTCTGGACGTGGATTTTAATTTTGCCCTAGATTCTAACCGCGATTTAGCCCTCGATCGCACTCGTGATTTAGCCCTCGTCTGCATCCTCGCTCGCGAATATGAAAAACTCCAAATTTCTAAAGATGCGAATCAATTCATTGCAGAATTAGAAGCATTACAAGTAAAGGTGCCGGGGAATAATGAACCTTTAGAAGTACACCGCAACTTTCGCGATTCTCTCCGTAAAACATGGTTAAAAACCTTTAATATTAGCCCAGAACTTGTTAATCTTTCATCTACAGAAAGAGAAGCCCTTGGCAATTACTTGTATGCTAATTGTCTAATGGTGCAGTGCGATCGCGCAGCAGTACAAGTCAATCGTGCAACTTGGGAGGCGATCGAGCAGCGGATGTTAGTAGTCATATAACCTTCACAAGTGTTATTGTGGTTGAAGACTACACAAATCACTGAGCATAAATTTTTCTTAATTCTTCCTTCTTCCTTCTCTTCATTGCCGATCGCTTCCGAGTTGAGATAAGGTTGACAAATTTACCATAAAATGCAGTCACCATGAATCTCTCACCATCTCAGCCCGCTGTTCTGTGGAGGCAAGTCGGTGGTTTAGCTGCTGTACAGGCAGCTATTACCCTAACATGGATGATTTACCGGATCTATGTGCCTCAACTGCTTGCAGGTTTTGGCTTTCCAGGGTTAGAGCAGCCGATATCAATGATAGAAGACGCTTTAGCAGTAGCGCTCGAACCTATAATGGGGGGGATTTCAGATAAACAGCGGCAATGGATGGGCTCTCGTTTTCCCTTAATTTCCTTGGGAATCATCCTTTCTTCAGCTCTTTTTATTGCCATTCCTGCTGTTTTCATTTTTGGCAAACCCTACCAAGTTTTCCGCTGGGTATTGCCTGTACTGCTTGTAGCTTGGGCCCTGGCGATGGCTGTGTTTCGGGCTCCGGCTGTCTCGCTGATCGGACAATATGCGGTTAACACTCAATTGCCTCAAGCAATGAGCGTTTTGATTTTAATTGGCGGGCTGGCGGGGGCCGCAAGACCGATCGCTGGTGATTTTATTCTGAGTTTAGGGCCAGGGATTACTTTCACGATCGGTTCTTTAGTATTATTGGGAGCAGTGGCGGTATTGCGATCGCAAAAACCCGATATGTCTGTGGCCCAAACACCAATAAATCATACCACAAATCAACCGCTTTCTATACCAGCACTGGGATTAATTGCTGTAACTGGGATGAGTATAGCTTGCGGAACTCGCTTGATGTTAGGGGAGATTCTGCCGAAGGTGTTAGAAACTCAAATTGGGGGTACAGATGTGAAATTGCTGCTGGTGGGAATTGCGATCGCCTTAGCTTTTGCATCTTTACCCGCAGGAATTCTAGCCACCCGCCTTGGAAATCAGAGAGTAACGATCGCAGGATTAGTAATCGCAGCAATGCTATTACTGGCATTAGTTTTTGCTCAGGGGACAGGGGCTATATGGATCTTAATAATTGCCCTGATTGCTAGTTATAGCTTAGTTGCCAATGGCGCGATTCCCTTTGTATTTTCCCTCATCCCCCCGCACCGAGGAGGATTAGGAGTAGGGATATATTTTGGTGGTTTTTCCTTAGCCATGAGTTTATATGGGGTGATTTTGGGGCCCCTATTGAGAATATCTTTGCTTAACGCGGCAATTGTCGGGGCGATCGCATTTTTACTAGCGGGTGCTTGCTTGGAATATTCGCTTTTGCAACTTAAAAGTCACCCGTTCTAGCTTCCGCTAGTTGATATCGTTCAACTCCACCGTCACTGGATTGTGCCTTTTAGATTATGTTCATTGCTACTTGTTCAATAAAATACTTAAGTCTTGTTAAGATAATGTCTTATGAACTTTTACCTTGGGCTAGATTTCGGTACTTCCGGGGCGCGGGCTGTAGCAATTGATGCTGGTAGTAAAATCTATGCAGAGGTTTGTTATCCTTTTGACGGTCCCCAAAACGCGATGCCTGCGGCTGGCGTAGCTGCCGCGCCTCCCTCAAATCTACAGGAAACTCCACAATTTGAATTATCCTCTATATGGCAGAGTGCGCTATTTTCTCTGATCGCGCAAATTCCCCTAGAAATCCGCCGTGAAGTAAGAGCGATCGCGATTGATGGTACATCTTCAACTGTAATGCTATGCGACGCTAACGGTAAGCCTGTGGCTGCACCGATGCTCTACAATGATGCGCGAGGGGTGGCGGTGATGGATAAGCTAAGTGCGATGGTTGCTGCTGACTACCCCTACGCGCCTCCCAACCCCACAGTATTAAGCGCTACCTCTAGTCTGGCAAAACTCCTGTGGTTAACAAGAGATTTAACAAATAAGTTATCTGTCTCTCAGAGGCTTTATTTCCTGCATCAAGCTGACTGGCTGGGTTTTTTGCTACACGGTAAACTCGGTGTCAGCGACTATCATAATGCTTTGAAATTGGGTTATGACGTGGCTAATCTATGTTACCCGGAATGGTTGACAGATGCGATCGCCACTATTCCCAATATTACCATTCAGTTACCAGAAGTTTTCGCACCAGGTACGATCGTCGGGGAAATAACAGCAGAAATGCGCGATCGCTTTTCTTTACCCCCTAATTGTATAGTCCGTGCGGGTACAACTGACAGTATTGCAGCATTTTTAGCTAGTGGTGCGAAATCTCCCGGCGAAGCTAGTACATCTTTGGGTTCTACCCTAGTGCTAAAACTATTAAGCCGTACCCGCATTGATAATGCTAAATATGGAATTTATAGTCACAAATTAGGTAATTTATGGCTAGTTGGCGGTGCTTCTAATACAGGCGGTGCTGTGTTGCGCCACTTTTTTAGTGATACTGAATTAGATAATTTTAGCAGAAAAATCGATCCTAGTCAAGAGAGTTTACTTGATTATTATCCCTTATTAAAACCAGGCGATCGCTTTCCAATTAATGACCCGAATTTACCACCAAAACTAGAACCTCGCCCCAAGGACTCAGTAGAATTTTTACACGGTTTACTAGAAAGTATAGCGCGAATTGAAGCGCGAGGATATCAATTATTGCAGGAGTTAGGTGCAACTCCTTTAACGCGGGTTTATACTGCTGGCGGCGGTGCGAAAAATCTTATTTGGGCTGCTATTCGTTCGCGACTGTTAAAAGTACCGATCGTTACACCAATTAGCACAGAGTCGGCCTATGGAACGGCATTATTGGCGATGGATAAGAAGAATAATTGAACCGGATTTAAGAGTTAGTGAACTTACGCTGAATATGTGGAAACCCTTCTGATATCAAATCATCAAATCGTCTCCAAAGTGCAGTATCAAGAGATTTAGTGAGGTTTGTTGCTGCTACAATCAGACCAGAGGTTGGTTCATATTCATCCAAAATCTGGAGAAAAGTATTCACCACCCGCTTAATTTCTCCTACTTCCTGAAAATCTTCTCTTGATTTAGCAATTGAGTCACATTCATCAAGAAACAATAAACATGGATTTTTTGATGCTTCTTCAAAAACGAGCCTTAAATTACTTGCAGTTTCCCCTAAAAAAGATGAAACCATTGCATCAAATCTAACCTTAAGAAGTGGTAAACCTGTATTCCAGGCTAAACGCTCTGCTCCCAGTGTTTTACCACAGCCAGGAAGACCATATAAAAGAATTTTTTGCCTGTAGCATAGTCCATGATGAGCAAGTCTATCCCTTGCTGCATACTCACGTTCAATTCGCTGGAAACGTTTCTCAATACTTTCAGCCAACACCATGTGATGCCGCAGTTTTTCCCTTGGTATGACACTAACTAGAGGAAGATTAAATCGCTTACTCGTCGGTAGTTCACTTAGAGCCTGTAGATTCTCTGGTACTGACGAAACTGATTTATTGTTAGAGGTGGACTTCTCTTTTGGGCTTTTCTTAGTAATATTCTCTAACTGATCGGCTAGAAGCGTGTGTCCATTCTGACGTTCCTCTTCAATCACCAGATACGTCAATTTGTCGATCGCCTCTGTGTCTGAACTGGCGATCGCCCTAAATAATCTTTTGAGAACTTCTGCTTTCATAGAGCCTCTCAGTATACTAGAGAGTACACCACTATGATAGCTTGATTGATTAATCAACAGATTACGTTATATTACCAAAGAGAGTGGGCGCAAACGTTTGCGCCCACTCTACTCCATCAAACTAGCGATTAGTAATCGAAATCACCACCGCCCATACCGCCACCAGCACCAGCAGGAGCGCCATCCTTGGGCTCAGGCTTATCAACGACGATACACTCAGTCGTCAACACCATCCCAGCAATAGAAGCTGCATTTTGCAAAGCGGAACGAGTCACCTTCGCAGGGTCAACGATACCAGCTTCAAACATATCTACAAACTCATTAGTAGCTGCATTGAAACCAACATTAAATGGCTTCTCTTTCACGCGCTCAGCGATTACAGCACCATTCAAACCGGCATTTTCAGCAATCCGCTTCAGAGGAGCAGCCAGAGCCCGTGCCACAATCAAAGCACCGGTTAATTCTTCACCTTTCAGACTGCTATTTGCCCACTCTTCTAACTGAGGTGTCAGGTGAGCTAAAGTTGTGCCACCACCGGGAACAATACCTTCTTCCACAGCAGCTTTAGTAGCGTTGATCGCATCTTCTAAACGCAGTTTGCGATCCTTCATTTCAGTTTCAGTCGCAGCGCCTACCTTGATTACGGCTACGCCACCGGCCAACTTAGCCAAGCGCTCTTGTAGCTTTTCTTTGTCGTAGGAAGACTCAGTTTCGTCCATCTGGCGGCGGATTTGTTCGCAACGAGATTTGACAGCAACTTCGTTACCTTCGGCAACAATCGTGGTGTTATCTTTGGTGATAGAAATGCGGCGTGCTTTACCAAGCATATCCAGCTTGGTATTGTCAAGCTTCAAGCCAGCATCTTCGGTGATTACTTGACCGCCAGTCAACACGGCGATATCTTCGAGCATGGATTTGCGGCGATCGCCAAAACCAGGGGCCTTAACAGCAGTGACGTTCAAAACGCCCCGCAGTTTGTTGACAACCAGAGTAGCTAAAGCTTCTTTCTCAATATCTTCAGCGATGATCAGCAACGGACGACCAGCGCGTGCTACTTGTTCTAAGACGGGAACTAAATCCTGTACCAGAGCAATTTTCTTGTCAGTTAACAAGATGAAAGGTTCTTCTAGAATTGCTTCCATCCGTTCGGTGTCGGTGACGAAATAAGGAGAGATATAGCCTTTGTCAAAGCGCATCCCTTCAGTGATTTCGAGCTCGGTAGTCATGGATTTGCCTTCTTCGAGGGAAATCACACCTTCCTTACCGACTTTATCCATTGCGTTGGCAATCATTTGGCCAACTTCATCGTCGTTACCGGCGGAAATTGCACCAACTTGAGCGATCGCCTTGGAATCTTCTACTTGTTTGGCGTGTTCGGCAATCTTTTCTACTAAAAAGCTAGTCGCCTTGTCAACACCGCGCTTCAGAGCGATCGCATTTGCACCAGCAGCTACGTTCCGCAGGCCTTCTTTGACCATAGCGTGAGCGAGCACAGTTGCAGTCGTGGTACCATCACCAGCAGCATCATTAGTTTTGGAAGCAGCTTGACGAATCAGAGCCACACCAGTATTTTCAACATGGTCTTCCAGTTCAATTTCTTTAGCGATGGTAACGCCATCATTAACAATTTGAGGAGCGCCAAATTTCTTCTCTAGAACTACATTACGACCTTTAGGGCCAAGGGTGACGGCCACTGCTTCGGCCAGAATGTCCATACCGCGTTCTAGAGCGCGACGTGCATTTTCGTTGTAGATGATACGCTTAGCCATAGTTTTCGACTCCAGTAAGTGAAATTTGTTTGTAATTTGAAAAATTTGCTAATTGCTAATCGCTAATAGCTAATTGTTAATTGCTCTTAACCGTTAAGCTAATGCCATAAGGAATTAACCCGCTAATTAGCCATTAGCCATTAGCTATTTAGTCAACGATCGCCAGAATATCTTTTTCGGCAAGTAAGACATATTCATCAGTGCCGAGTTTGATGTCGGTACCAGCGTACTTGGAGTAAAGAACCTTGTCGCCAACCTTGACATCCATTTCACAGCGAGTGCCGTCATCGTTGCGCTTGCCGGGGCCCACTGCTGCAATTTCCCCTACTTGGGGCTTTTCTTTCGCGTTGTCGGGTATATAAATACCACCGGCCGTCTTTTCTTCGCTAGCGCTTACTTTCACGAACACGCGCTCGCCTAACGGTTTAACGGTAGAAACACTCAGAGATACTGCTGCCATACAAAATCCTCGCTTATTACAGCCTTTGCAAATTTTTAAGAGTTAAGCCTTCCAGGGAGAGGGTAAGTATTTTTACTCTGCACCTTCTGCCTTTTGGCTTATTTCTTTGAGAGTTAGCACTCTCGACTCCTGAGTGCTAATTTAACTGGTTAAGGTGGCGATCGCAACTAATTTCTCAGTACGGGTTCCCGAACTAATTTAGGGGAGAACTTACACAGTAGAAGGGGCTAGGGGCTAGGGGCTAGGGGCTAGGGAAGAGAGAGGGAGGATGGAGGAGATGGGGGAGATGGGGAGGATGGGGAGGAATAGGTGACAAATCAATGGTTTCAACCATAATGGATTTACGGAGGTCGTCCCAGAAACCGGGTTTTTGAGAGAATCTGTGGGTAAAAACGAAGTATTTTCGTAAAAAACCCCGGTTTCTTTAGTTGGGTGCGTAAGTCCTCCAGAAGCCAGTGCCCTAAACGTCTTCACGGTTGCTATTTTAATCAAAATTGTTAATTGTTAATTGTTAATAATCCCTCCTACTTACCT
>NZ_CACA01000073.1:0-6597 GCF_000180455.1 Kamptonema sp. PCC 6506 | reverse complement strand
CTTTATCTGGAACAAAGTTTCAATCACAACTTAACTCAGGAGGACATCAGTTCTAATACCATGAAAAATCAATCAAAACAAGACCGGATTATTATTTTTGATACGACCTTACGGGATGGGGAACAGTCGCCTGGGGCTGCCTTAAATGTGGATGAAAAGCTGACGATCGCACGCCAGTTAGCGAGATTGGGTGTGGATGTAATTGAAGCAGGTTTTCCCTATGCTAGTCCGGGAGATTTTGAGGCCGTACAAAAAATCGCTCAGACGGTTGGGGTAGAAGGTGGCCCGACGATTTGCGGTTTGGCCAGAGCTAGTAAAAATGATATTGAAGCAGCGGCTAAGGCTCTAGAACCAGCAGCTAATCGTCGGATTCATACCTTTTTAGCAACGTCTGATATTCACTTGGAATATAAGTTGAAGAAGACGAGAGCAGAGGTTTTGGCAATTGTACCAGAGATGGTGGCTCATGCTAAATCTTTTGTAGAAGATGTGGAATTTTCCCCAGAAGATGCGGGTCGTTCCGATCCAGAGTTCTTATATCAAGTGCTGGAAAGAGCGATCGCGGCTGGGGCGACAACTGTTAATATCCCTGATACGGTTGGCTACACTACTCCCGCTGAATTTGGGGCTTTAATTCGCGGCATCAAAGAAAACGTTCCTAACATCGACCAAGCGATTATTTCCGTTCACGGTCACAACGATCTAGGCTTGGCAGTTGCTAACTTCTTGGAAGCGGTGAAAAATGGGGCCCGGCAGTTAGAATGCACGATTAATGGTATTGGCGAACGGGCGGGAAATGCAGCTTTAGAAGAGTTAGTAATGGCGTTGCACGTCCGTCGCCAATATTTTAATCCTTTCTTGGGACGACCAGTAGATTCTGAGGAATCCCTGACGAATATTGACACCCGCCAAATTTATAAGACTTCGCGTTTGGTTTCGACTTTAACGGGGATGTTGGTGCAGCCAAATAAGGCAATTGTAGGGGCGAATGCTTTTGCCCACGAGTCGGGAATTCATCAAGACGGGGTTTTGAAGAATAAGCTGACTTATGAAATTATGGATGCTACCTCAATCGGTTTGACTGATAATCAAATCGTTCTGGGTAAACTTTCTGGTCGCCATGCTTTCCAAAGTCGGTTAAAAGAATTGGGTTTTGAACTGTCAGATGATGAGTTGAATAAGGCATTTGTCAAATTTAAAGATTTGGCAGACAAGAAGAAAGAAATTACTGATTGGGATTTGGAGGCGATCGCGAACGACGAAATCCACCAACCGCCAGAGCTTTTCCGGGTAGAATTGGTACAGGTTTCCTGTGGCGATCGCGCCAGGCCAACGGCGACGGTGACGCTAAGGACACCAACAGGCGAGGAATTGACGGATGCTGCGATCGGCACAGGCCCAGTGGATGCCGTGTACAGGGCAATTAACCGCGTGGTAAACGTACCGAATGAGTTAATTGAGTTTTCTGTGCAGTCGGTGACGGCGGGAATTGATGCGATCGGAGAAGTTACAATTCGGTTGCGACATGAAGGTAAAGTATTTTCCGGTCATGCTGCTAATACTGATATTATTGTCGCCTCAGCACAAGCTTATGTCAGTGCGTTGAATCGTCTTTATGCTTCATTAAATCCAGGGTTTGAGACTTCCAACCAGAATCTCATGCGGCTAATGGATGATATCGGTGAAAAGGCACAAGTTAGAGAGATGACTCCGTAAATCTTACAGCCGATTCTGATGAAAAATAAGATGCGTTTTGTTTTCGATCCGAATAGGCTTAATAACTTGTAAGGTGGGCGATCGGCTTTCTCAAAAATTAAAAGTTAAAAATTAAAAATTAAAAAGGAAATTAATTAAATTTTTAACTTTTAATTTTTAATTGGATTTAGCTATGAGTTACAAACTTGCGGCTTGCGCCCACCCTAGCTTTAATTGGGTCAATTTATAAAAAGCTTACAAGAAGAATTGACCTTTGAAGTGGCGACTCTCTGGGGTGATGTTAATGCTTTAGGTACTCATTAAGATGCAAGATAAAACACTAGAAAAAGAGCGACAATTCCACGATGCTTGGGCATCTACAATAGATGTTGACGGCATTCGAGTCAAAGATTATTTTGAAGCCTGTACAGCCCCCGAAAATCGATTTATTCTCAAACAATTAGGCGATATTACAGGCAAAAAACTCTTAGATTTGGGCTGTGGCGCAGGTGAAAATAGCGTTTATTTCGCTAAAAAAGGTGCGCTATGCGTAGCAACTGACTATTCACCCGGAATGGTAGAAGTTGCTCTGCAATTAGCAGAGAAAAACGGCGTGAAAATTGAAGGTTGCACTGCAAATGCGATGGAATTAGAGTTTCCCGATAATACTTTTGATATTGTCTACGCCTCGAATTTGTTACACCATTTGCCAGAACCTAAAATAGCAATTCGAGAAATGCACCGAGTGCTTAAACCAGGTGGAAAAGCTTGTTTTTGGGAACCGCTGAAGCACAATCCTATAATTAATGTTTATCGGCGGATGGCGACGAAAGTGCGGACTGAAGATGAGACTCCTTTGGATATTAACATTGTTAAATTTGTCAATTCTCTGTATTCAGATGTGGCTTATGATACTTTTTGGCTGGCTACGCTTTGGATTTTTTTACGCTTTTATTTGATAGAAAGAGTGCATCCGAATAAAGAGCGCTATTGGAAGAAAATTATTATCGAACAAGCAAGATTAGAGCCAGAATATCGGCGGTTAGAAAACTTAGATAACCTTTTGAAAAAATTGCCAGGAATGAAGCGATTTGCTTGGAATTTGGCGGTAGTTGCGAGGAAATAAAAATTGCAGATATACACTATAAAGATTTTAAGTTTAATGATAATTGGTAATTGGCAATTGCTAATTGGTAATTGGTAATTGGTAATTGGTAATTGCTCCCCCTCTTTCCCTAGTCCCTAGTCCCTAGCCCCTAGCCCCTTCTTCATAGGAAAGGAAGCGATCGCGCAGAGAGTTGAGCAAGCAAATCAAAAACATAAAAACTCTCAGAATTGAGAGTAAGAAATACAGAGCGATCGCGTAAACTAAAATAGTTATATAACTACAAAACTTGATGGTAAAACTATTAATTAGCAACGACGATGGCATCTTCGCTCAAGGCATTCGTAGTCTTGCCAACACCCTCGCCGCCGCAGGTCACGATGTTAGCGTAGTTTGTCCTGACCGAGAACGTTCCGCCACCGGACACGGCCTCACCCTTCACCAACCAATCCGGGCCGAAATAGTCGATTCCATCTTTGACCCAAAAGTGAAAGCTTGGGCTTGTTCCGGTACACCTGCCGATTGCATTAAACTAGCTTTGTGGGCATTACTTGAAAAACGGCCAGACTTTGTACTTTCCGGCATCAATCACGGCCCCAACTTAGGAACAGACATCCTCTACTCTGGTACAGTTTCCGCTGCAATGGAAGGCATCATCGAAGGCATTCCCAGCATTGCCTTTAGTCTTGCCAGTTACACTTCGCGGGATTTTCAAGCAGGAGTAAACTTTGCTCAAAATTTAGTAGCGAACTTGATTGAAAAGCCAATGGCAGAGCCAATGTTATTGAACGTTAACATCCCTGCCGTCCCGCAGGCAGAAATTGCCGGAGTTGCGATCGCGCGTCAAGGCATCCGCCGTTATTTCGATATATTTCAAAAACGAGTAGATCCGCGAGGCAAAAGTTATTATTGGCTTGCAGGAGAGTTATTAGAAGAAGTTGAAGAAACCACAGACCCACCTCTTCCCCATGATATACCAACTGATGTACAAGCAATTCGCCAAAATTACATCACCCTCACCCCACTACAATACAACCTGACTTATGCCGCAGCGCTACATCACCTGCCAGAGTGGAAATTTGAAAGTTTTGGAAACTGAGAAGCGGCAATTGAGCTGATAGGAGCGGTAGACTAAGAAGTAAGGATATGTGCCTCCTCCGAGCTATGCCGTAGGCGTTAACACAGAGTCGAAATTGGTCGTTGGTCTCGCAAACTACAACTAGAACAGTTATGAACGCTCCCACATATAATACTCATTCCGTCACCTGCCCGATTTGCAATCATTCCAGCGTCATAGGCCCCGTTGGGATGTTTAGCGGTTTGTTCACTTGTCCCCACTGCCATTCGCATTTAGTAATTAGTTGGAGTGGCCATTACGTTCGCGACCCCTTCACTATTAAGCAGCTCAAGGTAGGAAGGATGCTCAGACGGCAGAGTAGGCCCTTCGCGCGTATGCAGCGGGACTTTGGGCTCGCCAAACATTTGCCGCTGTTGGCTATTCTCGGTAGCGTGGTGTTTTTTGGCTTTACGATCGCGGCGGCTGACCCCTCAAACCAGCAACAAAAACCTTTTCAAGACTTATGGGAGTGGGTAAACGGTACTGGGGAATCAAATGCTCCTTCGCCCTAATATTTTACACAGAATTTTTACAAGTAATAAATTGGTTAGTTGTTAGTTGTTAGTTGTTCGTTGTAACCAAAGAAACTTGTGACCAAAGAAACCAGTTTTTTTACAGAATCTGCTGGCTACAACGAAGTATTTTCGTCAAAAAACCCGGTTTCTGGTTCCTCTGCTAACAAAAGTATCCGTCACGCCGCCAACAGGCGCGGTCAAGAAACTGCGCCTGTTGGCGGCGTTACAGCCGTGTGTAATGCTGGTAGTTTTAAATTGGGTAGATAGTGCTTTTAATTACCAGTTAACAGTTAACTGTTAACTATTCGCGTAACTAGAACCCAGTTTCCCGCAGTTTTTACGACCTTTACATTTTCTAAAGCTAACTTTTTTAAGACGGAGCGATGGAGTAGAAAATAAGGTTGAGGAGAAGTTTGCCACTCGCGTTTTAGTTCCTCAACTTTAGCAGGAATAACACGGCGATCGCTATAAAAATCTAGGGAAGGTCGAGGATAGCGGTGAGAGGTTAAAACTTCCTGACCGGCAGTTGTACCTTGGCGAACAATTTCGGCTACTGGCTTAACAGGATAATCCTCTGCTAATTCCCAAACCCAGTTATTAGACATCACCAATAACAGCAGCGAGACGTAAGTTCCCCAAAATAAAATTAAGATAAATTGCCTATCTTGCTGCCGTAAAAGCATAGCTACAATCGCCATAGTCAAGCCGAAAGCTATTAGCACTAGCTGCAAATCTCGCTCAACAGGTGCAAAAGTTTCTCCTAATTTCACCAAACCGCTAAAGTATAGGCAACCCGCCGCTGCAACAGCAGATAGGAGTGCAAAAATGGGCCAGAGAGTGAAGGGGAGAGGGGGGGAGGGGGAGCGGGGGAGCAGGGGAGCAGGGGAGCGGGGGAGCGGGGGAGCGGGGGAGATAGAAGACGGAAATTTACCCTCTGCCCCTCTGCTCTTTTGCCCCTCATCTTCTCCCTCTTTTCCTTCTTCCTTCCTGATATCATTAACTTGCCAAACTTCAGCTAGATAGTGACCGACTACTAAGGCAAAAGCTGGATAGATTGGTAAAACATACCAGGGGAGTTTAGTGCTCATGGCTGAAATTGCTGCCAAATAAATTCCAGTCCAAACTAATACTAATTTTCCCCAAGCAAAATTACGATTTTCTAAAGCTTGCCGCAATCCTAATAACCAAAATAACTGCCAAGGCCAAGCTGACTCTAAAATTTCTAACAAATAATACCAAGGCGGCCCTTTATGATTTCCTACAGGTTCCCAAACTCGCCGCAGAGATTGGTCTAACAAATTAGCACTGAGAAATTGTGGGCCGTAGTGTAGCCATTGGGCAGTATACCAAGCTATTACCGGGAAGATGCCGATCGCGAAACCAGTCCAGAGATACCGAGAAGTGATGAGTCGGGGGGTATCCCATAGCAAGAAGAAAAACGCGATCGCGCCTAACAACAATCCTAACAACACGCCCTTAGTCAGGCAAATCAAACCAAAACTAATGCCAGCGCCTAGAGCGTAGCGTAAATTGCGGCGCGATCGCAACACGCACAACACCATAATCAGCAAAAAACACAATACCGCCCCATCCAACATCGCCAAACGCCCATGACGCACCACTGGTAGCAGCGTCAGGCACACCAAAGCCGAAAAAATCGCACTCAGCCTTTGCTGAAACAACTCCCGCCCAATAGCATAAAGCAAGGGTACAGAACTTGCTGACAGCATCGCTGGTGCCAGCCTAGCCATCCATTCATTCACCCCGCCAACACCAAAGCACAGCGCTATTAGCCAATGTACCAATGGCGGCTTATTCAGATACGGCGTACCCCCTACCGTCGGATACAGCCAATTTAAGTCCCCACGCCACATCTCGCGGGCCACCTGTCCCGCAATACCTTCATCCCAATCTCGCAAAGGCAAACCGCCGAGATTTATTGAGAATATGAGTACAGCCGCCGCCAGCAACCCTACCGCCCAAAACAGATCGATCCAATTGCCACTTACGAGAGTTTTGAACTTGTCAGTACGCCGACGAAAGATTTGACCAGACATAAGTAAAATTAGGGTAGGCGGATGTAGTAGATACTGACATCTTGCACTATTCTTCGCAAAACTGTAAAAACATTAACACTAAGCTGTTAAAATTATTATAAAACCCCC
>NZ_CACA01000074.1:0-2124 GCF_000180455.1 Kamptonema sp. PCC 6506 | reverse complement strand
TTTAGAGCAGTACCTACCCAATTGAAAACTGCTATAAGTGGGTCTTCCCACAGGGCTTGGTACTATTTTATCAGTCAGCGCCAAAACTCCCTACCTCATCAGAGGTAGGGATTCAGTAGCAATATCCGTACACGGAAAGCGGGAGACTTGGAGATTTGGAGACTTCGAGAGTGGGTTCGATTTAATTTCCCCCATCTCCCCACTTACAGGAGTCCACCGCGATCGAGGGGCCAAAAGCGAAACACGGCACGACCGATGATATTTTCTTTTGGTAAGAATCCCCACTTGCTAGAGTCGTTGCTATCGTTACGGTTGTCTCCCATGACAAAGTAAGTATTTTCTGGGACGATCTCTGGCCCCCACTCATACTCTGGTGGCTCGGCAATATAGTTTTCCTGAAGCGGCTTGTTGTTGAGATAGACTTTACCATCGCGGACGGCAACTGTTTGGCCTGGGGAGCCGATCGCTCGTTTAATAAAGGCCTGATCTTTGGTAAAACCTTTCTTTTGCAACTGTTTAGGAGGGCTAAACACGATAATGTCACCTGTTACTGGTTGATGAAAATAGTAAGAAACTTTTTCAACTACGAGGCGATCGCCTATCTGCAAAGTTGGCACCATTGAATCTGAAGGTATGTAGCGGGGCTCAGCGACAAAAGCCCGAATAAACAGGGCTAACAATAGTGCGATCGCCACGATCTGAATATTTTCCTTCTGCGATCGCCACAGTCTAGACCACCAAGCACTAGGAACATTGCCTACAATTTCTGTCTTTAAACTCTTTTCCTTAATCATTTACTTCTCCAATACCTTCTCCATCTAGTTTACCTTTAACCTTTCAGTATTAGTACGTAGAATACTCGATAAAAACCTCTATCAATCTTCACTGTATATTTATCAAAAAATATGCGATCGCCTCTAGAACCTTTATCAAGGGTTATATAAGATTGTCACTATAAGGGCAAGAAAAGACGCAAGAGGTTAAACGCTATGAAAATTCGCAATCTTTCCACATTAATCGGTGTCACTGCTGCTGCTGTCTGCGTCAGCTTAATAACCGGACAAGCCGCTCAAGCTCAGGTACTCGGCTCCAACTGGACTTATACGATGGATTCCTTCGCAGACGGCAATGATGGCAATGACGGCGTTGGTAAAAATAGTAATTATGAAATGTACGGCATGGCAATGAAGGCAAATGACGGCATCATTTCCATAGCCTTTAATGCTAATCTTGCTCTGGCTGGGCAAGCTTATAGCGGAGCCGCAGACGGAAATATTGGCTGGGGCGACATCCTCTTCAACTTCACAGGCAAGAGTTTAAAAGACGCTAGCGCAACTGGATCGTTGTTTGGTATCCGCTTTGCTGGTACGAATGACTCTGGCGCTGCAACCACCGGTGTCTACAGTGGTGTCACGGCACAGAGCGTAACTCAGCAAAATTCTGGATTCACTACCTTCGATGAATACCAGAGTTGGGTTAACAACAATGCTCCAAATACAAATACTGGCACCACAGGAGGAGCAATAGGCTATGGCGGTGCAACTGTAGCTGAAGCTAAGAGCTATTTAACTAATGCAAATGGTGTCAGCCAAGACACAAACTACGGTCAGCTAAATGCCATTGCTAGCGGAACTAAAGTAGGTGATATTAACTTCCTGGGAGTTAGTGAAATTGCTTCTCTGGCTAGTGGTTTCGCTGGCTTAGGCGGTGTTGGCAAGTATACTGTAGGATTTAGCTTCAGCCAAAGCTTGCTAGGTCAATTTATGAACCCAGCTAATGCAGTTATCACTTTGTTAGAAGAATGTACTAACGATGGAATGATGCTGACGGCAACATTGCCTTCTACAGAAGATCCTGTCACCCCTGGCGAACCCGTACCTGAACCTGCCACGATGCTCGGTTTAGCTTTGGGTGGCTTAGGTTTAGTGAAAGCTAAAATGAAGCAGCGCCGCGCTGATGCAAACGCATAGAAAGTTAACGGTTAACAGTTAACAGTTAACTGTTAACTAATATCATGTCCAAATTACTTACTATGTGTCATTGTTCGCTGTGCGAAGCAATCGCAAGCTGTTGGTATTGCTTCGCTTCCCTCGCAATGAAAGTATAAAAAAACGGAGAGTATAT
>NZ_CACA01000075.1:0-54879 GCF_000180455.1 Kamptonema sp. PCC 6506 | reverse complement strand
ATTTAATTAAGTGGATTTACTTACCTGTAGCGAAACCTACAACTTTAGTAGTGATGACAATTAAAGCTGAAGTTGAAAATCTATCTTCATCCGCAATTCGGCTAGAATTTTGTAGGATTATTAGATTCATTTACCTACTCCCACTTAACGTCATTACTAATGCCGAATTCCCTTGATAAACTCATTCCTCGCCTCAATTCTTGAAGGCATTAAAACACAACGCACCAACAAATCTAAATCCAACTCCGGTAAAAACTCACTTCTTGAAATTTGCTCATAATCATCACCTCGAAGTCGGTAGACAGAAAGCTGATTATTTTCCCAAAACCAGACTTCAGTAATTCTCAATCGCTTGTACTTTAACAATTTTGTTAAATCACCGCTGGTAATTATTACTTCAAGAGTTAAATCGGGATGCTCTTTCTTTCCTCCTATATAATAAGACTCATCTGGCTCAAATGAGACCTCTTTTGCTTTATCTCTGCGAGTTGCACTTCCTACGGGGATAAATTCAATTCCCTGCTCAAAAAAATAAAGTGCTATAAATATAGTTAAAAGACTCTTGATAGTTTCATGTTGTTCTCCAAGTGTCATAAACTCTATAAACCCATCTAAATAAGTGATTCGCAATCCCGGCGTATCCGCCATTAAAAGTTCGATCGCCTCAAATTGTTCCCAAGTATAATAACTGGGGAGAACCAATCGCTGGTCTGTAAGCGTACCTATTTCTTCTAAAAGTTGTGTTGTCATAGTTATAGCCTATTTGAATCTGGCTAACCCCACCTAGTAAAAACTAGGCAGGGGTATTTACTCACATTATAACTTAATCAGCTAACTCAATAGCGCGTTTTTTCAACGCCTCAGCAGTCAACCCATTAAAGGCCATCAATTGTCCTGCTGTTGCGGTAGTTTCTCCCCGTTTCCAGGCGAAAGTATCACGCTTGCTATTACTCCGTAACATAATTGGTTCCAACATCCCCGATGCACCACCAATTACGCCAATTAACGCATCACCGTCAAACATTTTCTCAAAGTCCGCATCGCTGATAAAACCGCCATCGGGTTCCGAACAAGTATCCCAAGCAACATCAGCAGAACGGTACAAACGCCGAGGATTAATTATAGAAATAATCCGAGAACCGATACCTTCTTTTTCTAAAGCTGCTGCTGCTTCAAATACAGGAATTAGTGTCATATCGCCGATCGCGGCAAATACAACGGTCTTCTTCCCGGCAATTTCTTGCAGTACAACGCCACCTTTTTCTAAACCTTGTTTTGTCTGTTCAAAGGTGGTACGAATTGGCAAGGGTGACTTACTGGCAGTAATCACAATTCCCTTATTCTTAGCTGTTAAAGCCCAATCATAACAGACTTGAATGCTGTTAGCATCCGGGGGAAACAAAGGAAATACATTGCCATTCCGCATCATGGCGGCAAAATAAGCTTCAATCTCTGGACGTTGGTGCGTCCAACCATTACGACCTTGTTCTAATGCACCGGCAGTAAATAAGGTAATAGTAGCCGGAGTTGGTCGCCGTAATTCTGCCATTGCTTGGGTGACTGTTTGCCAAATTGGTAAGCCATTAATGGCGAAAGATTCGTAAGAACACCACAAACTACGCGCTCCCATTAGCGATAAGCCAACGGCTAAACCTGCACAAGCATCTTCACTCAATGGTTCGTAAACTTGACCGTTTGGTGATTGATTGTATAAGTCATCTGTGGTAGGATGAATAATCTTCAAGGCTTGGTTAATGTTGGCAATTCCTGATGCTTCATTGCCATCTGCATTGGTAACAATAAAAGTGCGATCGCGTTCTCCGACTTTACCAACTAAGCGCCCCATTGCGGTTGTGGAAACCTTGGCTTCACCGCCAACGGTATACTCTTCTAAAGGCAATTCTCCTAAATCTGCTAAGGGTAATTGAAATTCAGTAACAGCAGTTTTAGCAGCAGGGCCGCCGCCAGCACGTTCGCAGTTTGTCCGTACTAATTCCCAAGCTTCTACAGATAAAGCACGACCTTTCAAAGCATCAATAATATGCTGACTCTCCAGCGTATCTTTGGGATAAAGATTGTGCGATTTCGCACCCCGTGCGTGAACGCCTGCGCCTTTCAATTGTTTGATGATAAATACAGTCAATTTACCACCCAAGGCTGATTTTGCAGCTTTATCGACAGCCTCTAAAACAGCCTGGGTAAAGGCCAGCCGTTGTGCGATTGAAAAAGCAGTGCTGTCAATATAATCTCCCGCTTGATTCTTGTCGTCAAACTCCTTAGCATCAACTAAGATGACTTCTTCAAAACCATTTCCTTGCCAATAAGCAATCATTTCGGCATTAGTTTTAGTCGAAACCATGCTATGATGTTCCTGAGAAAAACCGTTCCAAACTAATACGGGTAAAAAGTTGGTAACGCTAGGATAAGCAGTGTGAAAATGTGCCATACTGCTCATAGGATAAGGTTCCCCCATCCCACCATCTCCCATTGTGAAAGGAAACAGTTTATCGCGGTGTAAAAGTGCAGCAGCCATAGCAAAATGTTGCCCTTGACCGAGGGGGCCAGCAGGTGCTAAAATGCCAGGAATATAACCGGAAAGATGGCCTAATAGTCCGTGCTGTTCGCGAAAGCGATCGCGCAATTGTTGCACAGTTTCAATGCCCATATCCTCCAAAGAGCGATCGAGAAACATGGCACTGTAAAATCCTGGCGCGTGATGCCCTACTTCCGTTAGAATGTTTTTGTGGCCCAGCATGACTAAAGCTGCATAAGCCTCCGCTTGGCTAGCAAAACCCCCCGGATGACCAGAAGCTTTACTTCCCGTGACTTGCAGTGTCAAGTAGCGCAAAGCATCGGCAGCAAGTAAAGTTTGAAAGACGGCGGCGGGATCGGTAGCATCCGCGATCGCACCAGCACCCTCCGCGATCGCAGGAGTTTTCCCATAAGTCTCAAAACCCGGCACAGCCTCACCAAAATACTGGATACCTTCGCAAAAAGCGGGAGTTGTTGACGTTGCCTTCGGAGTAGTTGCAGTCATTCCTTAATACCTTAAAATTTGGGATGAAATCAATTTAAAATTAATTCTATAACTTGATTGTTACAAAAAAATCATCATTAAAGAAGGGGCTAGGGGCTAGGGGCTAGGGACTAGGGAAAGAGGTAGAGAGGGGAAGAAGGGAAGATGGGGAAGGTACCAATTACCAATTACCAATTACCACTCATCAATTACCAACTAACAACTAACAACTAACAACTAACAACTAACAACTAACAATTACAAAACTGTAACCAAAATGACACTACCTAACGGCCCCAAAACTTTCTCCTACGTGCAGTTAATTCAATGGATCGGCGATCCATTGGCATATATGGATCGATATGCAAAAGAATACGGCGACATTTTTACAACTAGATGGGGAAAACTAGATCCCTTCGTAATGATTAGCAACCCCCAAGGGATGCAGGAAATGCTCACAAGCACAGCTTTTGAGGCCCCTGGAAGGGCGAACGGGATTTTAAAACCCATGCTAGGGGAGAATTCGATGATTCTGCTTTCAGGCGATCGCCACAAACGCCAGCGGCAATTATTAATGCCACCCTTTCACGGAGATCGGATGCGGAATTACAGCGAGAAAATTTGCGCGATCGCCAGCGAAGTTATCAGTAACCAAGCGATCGGCACACCCTTCTCCACCCGCAGCGTCATGCAAGAAATTACCATGCGCGTCATCCTCCACACCGTCTTTGGCCTAGATCGAGGGCCCCGCTTCCAAAAACTCCGACCAATTCTCGGCGAAATGCTAGACATGACAGGTTCACCCCTGAGTTCTAGCATCCTATTTTTCGACTGGATGCAGCAAGATTTAGGCCCTTGGAGTCCCTGGGGGCGGATGATGCAGCGACAACGGCAAATTGACGAACTCCTATTTGCTGAAATAGAAGAACGCAGAGCCCAACCAGAGTGCGATCGCACCGACATCCTCAGCTTAATGATGGGCGCGATCGACGAAAACGGGCAACCCATGACCCGTGAAGAATTGCGAGACGAACTACTAACCCTACTCTTCGCCGGACACGAAACCACCGCCACCGCCTTAGCCTGGGCATTTTACTGGATACACCAAATACCAGCAGTACGCGAAAAATTACTACAAGAAATCGACAGTTTAGGCGAAAATCCCGACCCAATGGCGATTTTCCGACTACCTTACCTCACCGCCGTCTGCAATGAAACCCTACGGATTTATCCCGTCGGAATGCTTACATTTCCGCGAGTAGTGCGCGAACCCGTTTCATTAATGGGTTATCAACTTGAACCTGGCACAACCGTAGTTGGCTCAATTTACCTCACACACCGCCGCGAGGATTTATACCCAAATCCCCTGGAATTTAGACCAGAACGATTTTTAGAAAGGCAATTCTCCCCTTACGAATATTTACCCTTCGGCGGCGGAACCCGTCGCTGCATTGGGCTAGCATTAGCCCAACTAGAGATGAAATTAGTATTAGCCGTAATCCTGCGCGATTACAACTTAGCCTTAGCCGATAAACATCCCGTGCGTGCGAAGCGTCGGGGCGTAACTTTAGGGCCCGCTGGCGGCGTGAAGATGGCGATCGCAGGGCGAAGAATGCGCCCAGAAGTCCCTCAACCCTTTGCTAGTGTTGTTTGAAATTGGAAATAGGAGTTCCTGGGAATACCTTGAATTGCAATGATTTTCCGTAAAAGTGGGTAATTGCAATAGCCCACTTGAGAAATCAAAAGCCTGCCTGTAATAATAAAAGACAGATATGCATACCCTGTTAATTCAGAGCGGTCGGAAGTGTGTTAGCTATGGCTAACATCTTCCGCCCTTTCTATTTGTAGGGTACTTAAAGGAAATGGGAGTCACGGGAGTCAGTCAAAAGAACCCAGAAGTCAAAATTCACTCGCTATATTACCCATTAGCAATTAGTAATTACCAATTACCCATTAAGTAGTCCGACATAAATAAATGCTTATATAACTTGTAGGGTGGGCGATCGCCGTAAAAATCTTGTCACGAGTAGCTAATATGGTTTCGGCGAGCGCCCACCTTACCCTTAGCAATTAGCAATTAGCCATTACCCCTCAATCCTCCGTCTTTAGAAACTCCGATACTGAGACAGACTTCGGAAGATTTTCTACATCTCTGATCTCACTTTCATGGGCGAAAAACTCCACCTCTTTATTATCAATATCGATTTGATAATTAGTAGTAGCAGTAACTATACGACGCTTTTTTTTATCTTCTATTAACACCCAACACACCACAGGCCTCACCCATCTCTCAATGTGATTGCTATGTTTGGTACTGCCAAAAGCATACCAACCTTTAGCCTCTATAATTTGAAGAACTTTAAAATCATTGCTCGCCATTAGTTCACCTATAATCCCCAATTCACTATTAATCTTATACCAATTTTCACAAGTCTTCCTACAATTCTGAGCTTGAGTTTTACTTCATTAAATCAAACTTACTCTTGTGAATGTTACATAACTTTTCAGGAGTTGATTGTCTGCTGACTCTACCAGTGGCGCGATCGCCTGAGTCCTCTACCAGGCGCAGCAGCATTCGGCCGCCCTTGCAACCTTTCGGATGCGCTTACTTTTGAGCCTATATTATAATTATACATTATATCAAGTTTCCTGGATTGCACTCTCTTAAAGATAATTTGTAAAGTAAAAATAAGAACAACCTACAGATAGCTGTAAACAGACAATGTATATAGATAAGACTGCTAATTAGTTTGCTAATTACTATAAAACTTTACAAATTCTGGAAACAATATCAAGGCTCATAAGCGTCATAAATAGCTATAATTACGATTGCGGGAGCGGGAAGTCCTTAAGTAGTAATACTTACCAAAACACTGCGGCTGCTAACAAAATCACTATAAAAAATAGAGCAGTTTTTAAGATTTACTTCCTAAACCTCGTTTCAGTAAATACTGGGAAAAATGTAAACCCACAACCCATTATCTCTGGAGAAACATTGATAAATGTTACAGACTTCTGCAACCAATTTATTATCAAACCGTTACCAAAAAAAGAAGTTTCCCTACGTCTGATCCTAGTCGTACCGTTTATCTTGCAAATCTTTGCTGCTGTGGGCCTCACAGGTTGGTTGTCAGTACGCAACGGACAAGAAGCTGTTAATAATGTCGCCACTCAACTCCGCAGCGAAGTTTCCGAGCGCATCAATCAGAAACTCAACGAATATTTAGAAGCTCCCCATCTAGTCAATCAAATCAACCTAAAAGCAGTGCGACTAGGCTACCTTAATGTTAAAGACTTGGCAAGCCTAGAGCGCTACTTCGGACAGCAAGTACAACTATTTCCTACCGCAGGCTCCATTATGTTTGGCAGTCAAAAATATAATGGGTTTATTGGTGCATTAAAACCCAAAAAAGATGCCTTGCAAATCATGGAAGCAGGTAAACTTACAGGAGGTAGTATTCGATTTTATGATATCACCAAGAGCGGAAAACGGATCGCTCTAGTTCAGGAAAAAGCCAACTTCAATATCGAGGCAAGACCTTGGTACGTGGCCGCCGTGAAAGCAGGTAAACCAGTCTGGGGTGAAGTGTTTTCCTATCATGCTTTCCCAGAAATGGTGTTGCCGGCTAGCGTTCCTCTAATTGACAATAACGGAGAAGTGATTGGGGTATTTGCAGACCATTTTTTCCTCACCCAAATTAGTGACTTCCTCAAAAGCATAAAAATCGGTCGCTCCGGTCAAACTTTTATCATTGAGCGTTCGGGACTAATCGTTGCTAGTTCTACCCTAGAACAGCCATTTTTAGTAGAAAATGGGCAAGCGAAACGCATCAATGCAGCTAACAGCAACGATCCTTTATTGCGCTCTGCTATACAGCAATTACAACAACGCTTTGGCGACCTCAAACATATCGACCAGCGAGAACAACTTGACTTTTGGCTTGATGGTAAACGACAATTCTTGCAAGCACTGCCTTATCAAGATACTCGCGGTTTAGACTGGCTAATCGTAGTGGCTGTTCCTGAAACAGACTTCATGGAACAAATTAATACTAATACCCAAACAACAATTTTATTATGTTTGGGAGCTTTGACATTAGCTACCATTTTTGGCATCTTAACCGCACGCTGGATTACTAACCCAATTCTTCATTTAAGTGCAGCTTCTAGAGCGATTGCTAGTGGAGACTTAGACAACAATGTGGAAATTAAAGGTATCAAAGAACTAGAAGTTCTCGGTCAGTCTTTTAACCTAATGGCACAGCAGTTACGAGAATCTTTTAAGGCGCTCGAAAAGACAAATTCAGAACTAGAAATTCGTGTAGAAGAACGTACCGCCCAACTCACAGAAGCTAAAAAAAATGCTGATGCCGCCAACCAAGCTAAAACCGAATTTTTAGCAAATATGAGCCACGAATTGAGAACTCCCCTCAATGGCATTTTAGGCTATGCTCAAATCTTGCAAAGATCGAAAACGATGGCTCCGAAAGAACTCGAAGGCATCGACATCATGCACCAGTGTGGCTCCCACTTACTAACCCTGATTAATGACATCTTAGATCTGGCTAAAATTGAAGCACAAAAATTAGAGCTATACCCCAAAGATTTTCATTTTCCTTCCTTTCTGCAAGGAGTAGCAGAAATCAGCCGCATTCGAGCCGAACAAAAAAGTATTACCTTTGTTTATCAACCAAGTTCTGAACTAGCTACTGGCATCCACGCTGATGAAAAACGCTTGCGTCAGGTACTTCTTAACTTACTAGGCAATGCAATTAAATTTACTGACTCAGGAGCGGTAACTTTTAAGGTAGAATATCTGGAAGTTGTGACAAATGAAGGAGTACAAAACAATAAGCAAAAGCCCCTCTCGCGCATCCACAAAATCCGCTTTCAAATAGAAGATACTGGCGTTGGGATGACACCAGACCAATTAGATAAAATATTTTTGCCATTTGAACAGGTAGGAAATACCAAGCGTCAGGCGGAAGGAACGGGACTAGGTTTGGCAATTAGTCAGAAAATTCTGCAAATGATGGGTAGTAAGATTCAAGTGAAAAGCCAGTTAGGAGCAGGAAGTGTTTTTTGGCTAGATTTAGACTTACCTGAAGCGCTAGATTGGGCGAATACAGCCACAATTGCCAAAGGAGGGAAAATTATTGGCTACAAAGGTAAGAAGCAGAAAATCTTAGTCGTCGATGATAAATGGGAAAACTGCTCAGTCATTGTCAATCTGTTGGAACCCCTTGGATTTGAAATCATAGAGGCTAAAAATGGCCAAGAAGGTTTAGAAAAAGCAGCGGAGTTTAAATTCGATCTAATCATCTCTGACTTGGTGATGCCAGTGCTAGATGGCTTTGAGATGATGCGCCGCCTTCGCCATTCGCCAGAATATAAAGATGTGGTAATCGTTGCCTCATCTGCTAGCGTATTTGCTACTGACCAGCATAAAAGTTTAAAGGGCGGAGCGAATGATTTTCTCGGTAAGCCTGTGCAGGCAGAGGAACTATTTGAGATGTTACAGAAGTATTTGAAAATTCAATGGATTTATGAAGAAAGACAGCAGGAAGAAGTAAGCGTTATGTCCCTTTCCTCTGCTCCTCCATCGGTTTCTGTCTCTCTAGTTCCTCCCCCCAAAGAGGAAATTGAGATCCTGTTTGAGTTGGCAATGAAGGGCAACCTCAAAGAAATTCTCAAGCGTAGCGAACAGCTAGAAAAGTTGGATGAGAAATTTATGCCCTTTGCTATAGAGTTGCGCCAGTTAGCCATGAGCTATCAGGTCAAAAAAATCAAAGAGTTGATTGTATCCTACAGAGGAGAAAAATAGGGAGTGGCTTCCTGGTTGCCATCGCCTTTAAAATTAATATAGTTCTTAAACGCGATCGCAGAATGCCCAACTCACAGATAACTATTACTGTTAAACTCTTCGCCGTTTACCAAGAAGTCTACGGTAAGCCGGAATTACAGTTAGAAATTCCCTCACAAACCTCTGTCTCTCAAGTCTTAGAACGTTTGATCGCAGAACATCCCAAATTAGAACAGTGGCGCGATCGCACTCGCTTTGGAGTTAATCTGGAATTTGCCACACCTGAAACTATCCTCCAAAACGGCGATGAAGTCGTCCTTATCCCTCCCGTCAGTGGCGGTTAAAAGAGGGGCTAGGGGCTAGGGGCTAGGGGCTAGGGGCTAGGGGAAGAAGGGGAGAGGGAGATGGGGGAGATGAGGGAGATGGGAAAGAGGGGAAGAGAATCAATGGTTTGGGCTATAAGCGAGTGCCCTAACTGTCTTGGCGGTTGCTATAATCACCTAAATTGCTGAATTTATTAGTAGTAGATGGGAGAGTGAAAATTAAGATTGGATGAGAGATTCAGGAAACCTGCTCCAACTCTCCCTGAACACAGTTAACAGTTAACCGTTAACAGTTAACAGTTAACCGTTAAAAAATCAAACCTTCGCTTCCAAAGACTTAAGAAACTCAGTATTTACCCCCGATTCCCGCGTCAGAGAAACCTTACCAGTTCGAGCAATTTCTTTAATGCCAAACTTATTTAACACCTGAACAATTGCCACCATTTTACCCGGATCGCCCACTACTTCCAAAGTCAGGGAATCTTCGCCAATATCCACCACTCTTGCTCTAAAAATTTGAGCTAATTCCACAATCTCCGATCGCGTCGCGCTAGTAGCATTAACCTTCATCAACATCAATTCTCGCTCGACACAAGGAATTTCCGTTATATCCTGCACTTTCAGCACATTAATTAACTTGTATAGCTGTTTAGTGAGTTGTTCAATAATCCGGTCATCTCCCGGTACTACCATCGTAATCCGAGAAAACCCGCCTTGCTCCGCCGGGCCAACAGCCAAACTCTCAATATTAAAACCCCGACGGGCAAATAAACCAGCAATTCGAGTGAGGACACCCGCTTCATCTTCAACCAAAACCGAAATAGTATGTTTCATTTTCCTATCAAGACTTGCTGCGTGCGGTTCTGTTGAAGCCAATCTGCACAACCATTTTACCTGCACGTAGTTATTTTATCCTGAGTGTTGACACTCCCACCCCTTCGGGGGTGATGGTTGCGGTGCGGTTAAATTCTGTCAATAGTCAGGTGAGCGCTGCTAATACAATATTTCTCACGCTGTAATCTAAGTAAGGTGGGTGCTGGGTAAGATGGGCGCTGCTAATATAATATTTCTCACGCCAGGGTCTAGTCCTAGCAGCGCCCACCCTACAGACTACAGACTGCTATTCGTACCAGGAGGGAATTTGCAGCGCCCACCTACAAAATGCAGCTTTAAACAGGTGTTTCCGACTTCACCTCACCTGCCCCCTCCTTAAACACGATTCGCAACAGCGGAGGCGCTAAAAACGTTGTGAGGATGACCATCATAATAATCGCAGCTTCCAAAGGTGGTGAGATTACTCCACTGGCAGAACCGACTCCTGCAAATACTAAACCAACTTCGCCTCGCGGAATCATACCAACGCCGATCGCTAAACGATTAATATTCCCTTGACCCCAAACTGCTGCACCAGTAACAACTTTGCCCAAAATCGCAACTACAATTAGGAAAATTGCGACGATCAGACCTTCTCGATTAGCTGGAACTGCTGGGTTAAGTACACCCAAATTAGTTTTAGCACCAACGCAGACAAAGAAAACAGGCACCATGACATCTGCGATCGGTTCTATTTGCCTTTGTAGTTCTTTGCGTTTATCTGTTTCGTCAAAGACTAAACCAGCAGCAAAAGCTCCTAAAATTGCTTCTAAGTGAATAGCAGCACCAATGTAGGAGAGCATAAAGGCGAAAATTAGGGCAGGAATTACCAATCCGCCGCGAGTTTTAATTCGATCTGAGATCGCCACAAAGGATTTATTGAAAACATTTCCTAGCAGAATTGCCCCCACTAGAAACACAGTGGAACTGATAATCAGATAAATGACATTCGTCACATCTACTTCACCAGTTTTAGCCAAACTAGCCACCACAGCCAGCACGATGATACCTAAAACGTCATCAATTACAGCCGCGCCAACAATAATTTGACCTTCCTTAGAAGTGAGTTTACCTAATTCAGATAAAACCTTGGAAGTAATGCCAATACTTGTGGCCGTTAAGGCTGCACCTGCGAAAATTGCGGGGATAGCAGGTACTCCAAACAGCGTCATCAAACCCACAGTACCCGCAGCAAAAGGTACTGCTACTCCTACAAAAGCGACAATGGTTGCTTGGGCTCCCGCTGCTAGTAATTCCTTTAAATTTGACTCCAAACCTACTTCAAACAGCAGGATAATCACGCCCAATTCTGATAAGACGGAGATGACTTCACTCTGGAGTTGAAAAGTCGCCCCTGCTGCATCGGGGCTCAAACCAGCAGTTAGCTGAAGAAAGTCCATGATTATAGAATCAGAACTATTTACCCCTCCTTCGGGAAATACCAGCAGGTGTAAGGCGGAAATTCCTACAAGTACGCCGCCAACTAATTCGCCTAATACAGGGGGGAAACCTAGCGCATTAGATAACTCGCCGCCAACTTTGCTGGCAAGGTAAATCACAACTAAACTCAAGAGCACTCCTGCAAGTACCATTGAGGGTTCTGCCTCTGTTGCTGTGGCCAGCAGAGGCGACAACAAAAATTTTGGGGTTAACGAGGTTAGCCAGGTAATGGAAATTGCCATTAGTTCCGCAGAAATGCAACCTGTTTAATTTATCAGGAATATTGCCTATTAAGAGTTACTGGTTAACAGTCAGTGGTTTCAAGGACAACCGGCTGGGGTCAATACCTGGCGATCGCACCTTTTCTGCTCATCTTTGGGCCAGATGTTCCGCCTTTTGGGTTCTCTGTCGCTGCTGCTGTCCCTTAGTTTCTGGATTTGGCGATCGCATCACGCTTTGTAATCCCTAGCCCCCAACCCTAACCCCTTCTTACCCCTAACCTCTTCTTCCCCTAGCACCTACGTAGGGTGATGTTCTTGTATGGGGTAAATTGTTGTTGCTGTTTCGGTGGTTCTACTGTTGGCTCTGGATTGGCTAATTTCACGACTAAATGGCATAACCAATCAGGCGCGATCGCTACTGGCACATTGACGGGTGAATTTATCCATTTATTTGTGCGATCGCAACTCTCAACTGGGCAATATAAGTTCCGCGAAGCTTCACTTATTCAAATAAGCATTACTTATCACCCTAACTAGGAGAGAAGGAACTGAAGTTATAACTTTCCCAGAAAGTCTGTTTAATCCAAAAGTTGTCAAGGCGATCGCCTCACTTCAAAAAGCCGATCGCCTTAACAAGCTGTTCGGGCTGCACCTCCAAACGGTTTCTGGTTTGCGATCGCATGGGTTGGATGCGCCATTTCAGGGGGCGCATAGTGTTTTTGTGGCATTTAGTCGATTTTAAAGGTAAGCGATCGCTCTGCATGAGCATTCTGGCAGCCCGAAAAAAATACTCTTCCACTTCGCTTTTTTGTAAAGTCCGGTAAATAGCAATCTTCAGAGATACATTTATACTGCCTAGAAATTAACAGCCGAATGGATGAAGTGGATGGTGCGGCACTGCCAACAGAAGTCGAAACAGTCGCCTTTATGAATTGCGTGCGAGGGTAACGGCTTGTAGAAGACCAGTAATATGATAATTTGACAATAAATTATTTGCAGTAAGTTGATGAAACAGGGTGGCATTCTATTCTGGAGTTTTAGCAGCATAACCTTGTGCTACTTGGGCCAAGCTAATCCGACAAGAGCGCAAATTGTCCCAGACGCAACTCTACCAGTCAATTCCACTGTCACCCCTGCTGGCAACACCCTCTCGATCGCAGGAGGAACTAGAGGCGGTGACAACCTTTTCCACAGCTTCAAAGAGTTTTCCGTCCGCACAGGCAGCACAGCCTACTTCAATAACCCCCTAGATGTTCAGAATATCATCACGCGAGTGACAGGAGGCTCGATTTCTAATATTGACGGCATCCTCAAAGCCAACGGCACTGCTAACCTATTTCTCCTCAACCCAAACGGCATTATTTTTGGCCCCAACGCTAGCTTAAATATTGGTGGCTCCTTTTTGGCGAGTACAGCGAGGGCTATCAAGCTGGCCGACGGGACAGAATTTAGCGCGATCGCTCCCAATCAAACTTCCTCTTTGCTCAGAGTAAACGTACCCATTGGCTTGCAATACGGTTCAAATCCCGGCAGCATCGTCAATCAATCTAGGGCGATCGATAGCAACGGTCAAATTGTCGGACTCCAAGTTTTACCTAGCAAAACCATCGCGATCGTAGGTGGCGATGTGAGATTAGATGGCGGAAATTTGCAGGCTCCGGGAGGTAGAGTTGAGTTGGGCAGCTTAAGGGGAAGGGGAACAGTTGGGATCAATTGGGATAGTAATAATCTAAGTTTAAGCTTTCCAGATGAGGTAGCGAGAGGCGACGTATTTCTGACAAACGGTGCCACAGTAGACGTGCGTGCTGGCGGCGGCGGTAGCATTGCGATTAGTGTTCAGAATTTGAACTTGGCAGGAGGGAGCAGGCTTTTAGCAGGCATTAAGTCAGGGGTAAGCGCGGCTGGCAATCAAGCAGGAAATATTGAAATTAACGCTACAGGAGCTATTTCGTTTGACGGAGTGGGCAACGACGACGAATCCACAGGCGCGTATAACCTCGTTGAATCCGAGGCGATTGGTGAAGGCGGTAGTATTAACATTACAACCGATAGCCTTTCTTTAACAAATGGAGCGCTCATTAAAGCCAGCACTTTAGGACAGGGAAACGCTGGTGATGTGAATCTCCACATTCGCAATGCCACCTCTTTTGATGGCGCAGGTAGCAACAACATCTCCAGCGGCATTTACAGCAGAGCGGAAGCGAATGATGCGATCGGCAATGGAGGGAATATTAATATTTCCAGTGGTTCTGTGGCGATGACAAATGGTGGTTTAGTTACAGCCAGCACTCAAGGACAGGGTAATGCAGGTAATATCAATCTTTTTGTCCGCGATCGGACAATCTTAGATGGGTTAGGGCCCTTGCAAGAGATTACTTTGCCAGATGGGGAACTACTTCAATTTCAACAGTCCTCTGGCGTGTATAGCAGCGTCAAGCTGACAGGGGTTGGCGATGGAGGAAATATTAGCATTTCTACTGGTTCCCTTTCAGTCACGAATGGTGCTGTAGCGATCGTCAGAACTGAAGGGCAAGGACGATCTGGCAATATTGTGGTGAACGCTGCTGATTTCGTTAATATTGATGGCGTAGGCTCCGACTTATCATCAAGTGGATTGTTCACTCCAACAGAATCAAAAGGAACGGGTCAAGGCGGAGATATTACAGTAAATACAAATAATTTTCGAGTCTCAAATGGAGCAGTCGTTAATGCCCAAACCCTAAATAATAGCGATGGGGGCAATATTACTATCAATGCTAATAGGTTTGATGCTACTGGTGGCGGACAGATAATTGCGACCACCGGCAGTAGCGGACGAGCGGGAAATTTAACAATTAATGCCGCTGACAAAATTCTTATCTCCGGTATAGATCCCAATTTTGACCAGCGAGTTTCCTTGTTTGGTACAAACATCATTGGCAATAATGAAGGTTCTCCTAGCGGTTTATTTGCTAGTACGGGGAAAGATGCTACAGGTGCGGGGGGAAACTTGAATGTTCAAGCAGGGCAGTTGATTGTTCAGGATGAAGCCCAAGTTACTGTCAGCGCTGACGGTTCAGGATCGGCAGGTAATTTGATAGTAAATGCGGACTCTATTCGCTTGGATAATGGAGCGCTGAAAGCGACAACTTCTGCTGGTAATTTTGGTAATATTCGCTTACAAGCTCAGGACTTGCAACTACGCCGAGGCAGTAACATTACTACTAACGCTAGAGGTTCAGCTACAGGTGGTAATATCACCATTGATACAGGAGTCTTAGCAGCATTAGAAAATAGCGACATCAGCGCGAATTCCGAAGAAGCTAGAGGGGGACAAGTATTTATTAACGCACAAGGTATTTTTGGTACGGAGGGGCGATCGCAACAAACCCTAAACAGCGACATTACCGCCACTGGGGGAACCCCTGAGTTGAGCGGTACAATAGATATCCAAACGCCTGATATTAACCCCACTTCTACCTTACTCGTTTTGCCACAAACTCCTGTAGATGTTGCCAGTTTAATCGATCGCCGCTGTTCGACAGGAAACCCGCAAATCAGCAGATTTATTAATGTTGGGCGCGGCGGCCAACCACCGAGTCCCAGCGAACCACTTAACAGTAGTGCAGGTTGGGTAGATGAGCGTCAAATTACTAGAAGTACAGAAAATTCTTCAGTCGTCAATGGCAATTCTGAAAACAGTAGCGATCGCCTTGTGGAAGCTCAAGGATGGGTAATTAATGCTAGCGGTCAAGTGGAACTTGTCGCCGATGCACCTGTCGTTACACCCTATAGTTTTTGGTCACTCACACCCACTTGTAATGGACGAAAAGAACCACTTAATTAGTAACCAAAAACTTTTTTATAAAAAACATGGCAAGAAAAAAAACTCTATTTTCACGCAGCGTGCAATCCCTTCTAAACCATCTATTTTTAGGAGCATTCATAGCTTTTATTTGTGTTCTAATAGGTCAATTTAACAATGTAGGTTTATCACCTGTTTCTGCCTCAAATGTGTCTGAACAACTACGTAGTAAAGCTCAGAATCTCATAGTCACGGGACATGAACAATTAGCATTAGGGAAAGCCGAGTTAGCGCTACAAATTTGGGAACAAGCTACAGAAGCTTACACGCAATTAGGCGACAAAGAGGGAATAGCTGGCAGTCAAATTAATCAAAGTATTGCTTTACAAGCATTAGGACAATATCGCCGTGCTTGTCATATTTTACTGACAGCCGTAAAGCTTGACTATCAAGATAATCTTGCCTGTAAACAGCCCAATGAAACAGACATTAAGAGTCAACAACAAAGGGAATTTCTGCAACAGGCTCTGGGAAAATTAGATACTTCTAAAGTAGTAACAATTGGATTGCAAAATCTCGGTGATGTTTTACGGATAATTGGCAACATAGATAACTCTGAAGAGGTTTTGAAAAAGAGTTTAGAAATGGCTAGAACATTGAATTTGTTTCCAGAAGTTAGTGTCGGTTTACTTAGCTATGGAAATACCAAACGAGGTTTTTACAACCGAATGCGAAATTCATACGAAAGAACAGAATTGTCAAGCGATAGAATAGATGCGATTGAAAAAGCCGAGCAATCTTTAAGATTATATCAAGAAGCAAGCGATGGTGCGACTGCAAACCAACTGCAATCAAAACTAAATCGCTTGAGTTTGTTAATAGAAATCGCAGATTGGTTAGAAGCAGAACTGAAGAGCAGAGATATCCCAGAAATTAAACGTAAACTAGCTCAATTTCAGTCTCAAATTCAACCTCAAGTTAATGAAATTTTTAACAGTTCAACTTTATTTTCAAACTTGCCACCAATTCAGTCAATTTATGCCAAACTTAACTTAGCGATTAGTTTGGGAAAGCTCAATCTCAAGCCCAACGAGCAATTAGTTGTGGCTATCCAATACGCCAAAGATGCCCTCCAGCAGGCTAAAGATTTAAAAAATCAACGAGCAGAAGCTTATGCTTATGGTGTCCTTGGCAAGCTGTATAAAGATGAACAAATAAATCAACTCTCTTTAGCTGAAAGTTCGACGGAAAAAGCAGTATATTTATCCCAATCAATTCAAGCTAACGATATTGCGTATAAGTGGCAATATCAGTTAGGAAATATTTACGAAAAAACTGGAAGGATGCCAGATGCGATCGCAGCCTATAATATTGCTGTGAATACTCTTGAACCAGTACGTCAAGATTTACTATCCATCAATCCCGACGTGCAATTTTCCTTTCGGGAGAACGTCAAACCAGTCTATGATGATTTAATTCGTTTGCTCTTGCAATCGGAACTCAATCAAGACAGACTTAAGCGAGTAACGGAAGTAATTGGACAGCTTCAATTTGCAGAATTACAAAATTTTCTACAATGTAGCTCTCTGGGCTTAATCTCGTTAAGTAAAGTTAATACTCTGCCCGATGCAGTCTTCTATATAATTGCCTTAGAAGATCAGAAAAAAGTTGAAGTTATTGTCAGCCTTGGCCAACCAAATAACTTGCCTCAATACCACTATTACAGTGTTGATTGGCAGGAATTTCAAAGTACAGTCAAAACTTTGCGAAGTACCCTACAAAACAAAAATTTTATACCTAATAACAACGCCTCTACAGATATTTTATCTAGTTCTCAAAAACTTTATCAACTGTTAATTGCTCCTGCTAAAAGTTATTTGCCAAAAACAGGCACATTGGTATTTGTACTGGACAGCGAACTGCAAAGTATTCCTATGGCTTTATTACAAGATGAAGACAATCAGTACTTGGTAGAAAAGTATAGCATTACCGTGAGTTTAGGCGCTCGCAGTCTGGAACCTAAATTTTTACCTTGGCAACAATCAAGAGTTTTAATTGCTGGCGTTAGTAAAGGGCCGAGTTTTAAACAAGAAGAACCCTATTTTGAGGAACTTATTAATATCAAACCTGAATTAGATGAAATTAGAAAAAATACAGTAAAAAGTGAAATACTTTACAATGAAGATTTTACTAAAGCGCGTTTTCAAAATAAAGTTACTACTTCTACATTTCCAGTGCTTCATATTGCGACTCATGGCATCTTCAGTTCTAACCCCGAACAAACAGTAATTCTAGCCCATGATACTCGGATTAATATTAGGCAATTAGACCGTTTATTGAGGGGTAGAACCGAAAGCAGCCGCGATATTATTGAGTTACTTGTCCTCAGCGCTTGCCAAACAGCAACAGGAGATAAACGAGCCGGTTTGGGTATTGCAGGGGTCGCAGTACAAGCAGGTGCTCGGAGTACGCTGGCAAGTTTGTGGAATGTGAGTGACAAATCTACTTCTTTGTTGATGGGTGAGTTTTATCGGGGTTTAAAGGCTGGTTTAACTAAAGCTGAAGCGCTGCGAAAAGCGCAAATTTCTTTCTTGAAAAACCCTGAGAATAAAGAAGGTTACAAGAAGTATGCTCATCCTTATTACTGGGCTCCATTCATTTTAGTGGGAAGCTGGCTTTGATTCGTCATTAAGGAGTTATACCATTACGTTTTTTGAGTAATTCATTAGTTTTATTCAGCCCGGCTTGTGCTGCTGCTAATTCTTTAGAATCTTGTGCAGTTGTTGCCAACCTGACTGCTATTTCATATCGAGATTTGGCAAAATCAATTAATCCTTGCCGCCGATAGAGATCACCTAAAAGACGATAAATTTTAGCTTTTTTACTGCCTGCTATTACCAATCCTTCCAGCATTTCTCGCATCTCAGCATTTAATTCTTTATCTTTGTAAATATCAGACAACAGAAATGCCTTCTCCTCTTTAGAAAAATTAGATTTATCTATTTTTTCAATAGCCTCTCTTAACTGTTCGATATCCTCTTTGCTCAACATTCTAAATTGTGCCGTTCCAGCTTCTATACGCTTCTGGGTGGCTTGACTCCTAGCTTCAACAATTAGTTTATATTTGCTTCCTGGTTGTAAAGCGGCTGCATCATCTGGATAAGGCATTTTAATTTCACCTAAATCCAATGTAGAGAAGTTATCAACAGTTCTTTCCCAGTCTAAGCCTGAACCTTTTATATCTCTCAAACGCACAGTGTAATTAATTGCACCGGGGACGGCGTGCCACGATATTGAAGGTTTGTCATTAAGCAAATTTGTCTCATCAAACGGGCTGATAATATAGGGAGTATTAGGGTTTGCAATAGAGCCGCGAGGATCTTCAGGACAGCCATTTTCGGGATCGCAATTTGTCTTTGTTTGTGAAATTAATACATTAACTTCGGAAGTGTTAGGAATTGTTTCTGCTAATAGCAGTGTTGTAGTCTGATTCCAATTTATACTGGCTAAGGTGAGACTTAGAACTAATAACCGTAATCCTAGAGCTAATGAAGTAGATATTTGACGTTTCATAACTGCCATGTTTGAATCCTTCAACTTAGCTCTCAGGAATTAACCGTTATTTTTACGCCAAAATTTACTTGTTGTAATATTTCTTAACATAATAGCTGTGATACGTTCTCATCTAAAATAGCACTAGCGAGCCTCATTGATGCGCTGAATTGCCATAGTTTGCCAAATCTTGACCTCCAGCCGATTTGGGGAGTTGCTGTCATCCAAGCAATTTTTCCAGGCTGCTAAGGCACTTTTTTTGTCACCCCGAACTTCTAATACCTGTGCTAACAAGCAGTAAGCATCTGTTCGCTTTGAATCTAACTGAATTGCCCGTCGCAAGTCAGTCTCCGCTTGGGCGTAGTCAGTTTGCATAAAACGTGCCCAGCCAAGGTTTTTGTATAAAGCAGATTGCACTTGAAGCTGGTTAGTTTTTTGTAATCCTTGCAAACTAAATTTAATAGCAGTTTCACTATCTCCCTGCAAAATTTTGAGGCGGGCTAAGTTACTAGCGGCATTCGCTGCTACATCTCTGTCTGACTGCATGACAAGTCGGTATTGAATTTCAGCTTTTTCAAAATCTCCTAAATCATCATAATACCCTCCCAAATTGTAGACAGCAACAGGATTAAAAGGGTTAATCTCCAGAGCTTTTCTATACTGATTTTCCGCACAAATAAAATCCTTTTGAGCTTTGCAAATCAATCCGATATTATTATGAATTTTAGAATCTTTGGAATTGAATTTTAAAGCTGTTTCATAGTAGTTTTTAGCTTGGTCTAATTCTTGAGATTGTTGAGCAATTAATCCCTGTTCGTAGTAGTGTTGAGCAATCCAGGGAAATGACAGTCGATAAATTCCTAGACCAAGAACTGCTAGAGTAATTGACAGACCAACTCGATGTTGAAATCTGCGAGAATTCACCAGCCACCACAGGCTTCGCACAAAGAGATTTTTTGCCGTTAAGTATCGCAAAATAGCAGTTATATCTCTGGGGCGGTCGGCTGGTATGGCAGCCATCAATTCATCAATAAAATCCGCAAATGGGGGTGAAACTTGCAAGGCTCGATCTCGCCAAACTAACTGACCTGTTGTAGGATTAATGGGTAGGTCAGTAGGAGCTTTACCTGTTAGTAAATGAACGAAGGTTCGCCCTAAAGCGTAGAAGTCTGATTGCGGTGTGGCTTTGCCATTAATTTGTTCGGGAGGGGTGTAACCTCCTGAAATAACTGTAGTAGCATTTAATCCTCCTCTCAAAATTGAGAGGTAAGTGTCTGTAATTCCCCTAGCTGTTCCAAAATCAATTAAAACTAATTGACCTTGGGAAGTTAGCATAATATTAGAGGGTTTAATATCGCGGTGGAAGAAATGGTTTTGATGTACTGCGTCGAGAATTTCTATTAATTGCCTCAGCCATTTGAGGGCGAGAGATTGAGAAATAGGTTTGTTTTGAGTTAGCCACTGCTCTAAATTTTGACCTTCAATTTTTTCCATGACTAAGCAGTGAAGTGTCTGGGAACTATGGCGGGGTGTAAAAGTGAAATAGCCGTCTATTTCTACTTTGGGAATTCCGGGATGATTTAGTTGCTGCAAAGTTAAGGCTTCCCGTTCAAACATCTCGACTAATTGGGAATTGCCATAGTTTAAAATTTTCATTACTCTCTTAGTTCCCCGATCGTAGACTTCAAAAATATCGGTGGAATTTCGGGAGTCTAGGGGACGTAGAGGTTTAATGAGTTGATAACACTGATTAATAAGCAAGGGAGTACCACAATCTTGACAGCACTCTAAGTTGTCAGGATTTTGGCGATGTTTGCAGTCAGGGTTTATGCAGTAGCTCACATAAAAAAGTAGGTTAAGTTGTGTGTGTAATTTTTGTAGGGGCAATCCCCCGTGATTGCTATGTTAGTGTTAGGGCGGGTACGGGGACACCGCCCCTACAATTTCGGCGCGGATGAGAAATGATATTTTGTGACATATTTCTTAATAACTGGTTGTAAGGTAAAGAGGAATTCGTTTGTATCTTTGCTTTTGACTTTTTCGATCAGATACCTTCCTCCTAACGAGTCCAAGACTTCAATTAAGTCTGAAGTTGCTATTTCTTCTATTTTAGCTCGCAATTGTTGAAATGACAGGGCTTTGTCTTCCTTAGCCAGCCATTGCATGACTTGTTTTTCTAAAGCTGATAGTCGCTGGAATGGCTCGTCTAGGATTCCGGTATTGCTGACGGTAGTTTTCAATTTTACAAATTCACCAACGTCTCTGTTAAAGATATTTTCAATCGTTGCTGCAATCAGGTTTAAGTGTAAAGGATTGCCTCGGTAATGCTGAATTAGCTCTTGCCAAGATTGTTTTCCTGTTAAATTTTTCCCTAGTAATATTTGCTGAGCATCTTCGGGTTTCAATCCTTCTAATTTTAAGGAATGGATGGAGCGCGATGGATTTTCTAACAGGGAAA
The DNA here is from genome assembly GCF_000180455.1 of Kamptonema sp. PCC 6506. Lineage (NCBI taxonomy): Bacteria > Bacillati > Cyanobacteriota > Cyanophyceae > Oscillatoriales > Microcoleaceae > Kamptonema > Kamptonema sp. PCC 6506. The sequence continues at coordinate 33,409 of NZ_CACA01000075.1, read as the reverse complement.
TTTCTCTCAGTTTTTCTTGACTAATGAGAACTAAGCAGCTTTGATGCTGTTCTTCTGCAATTCGCCTAAAAAGTGCGCCATACCCTTCATATCCCTGAAGGTAGCGACCGTAAACGTCATTGCTGCGGAGGAGAGCTTGCACGTCGTCGAGTACCAGTAAGCAGCGGCGATCGCGCAAATAAGAAATTAGCTGTACGATTCTTTCATCTACTTTTTCTGACAGTTCGGGTTCGTGAGGATGAGATAGGGATTTAAGCAAATCTGCTAGTATACTTTCTAGGGGCGGGGCGTTGTGGAGACTTCGCCCAATGACACAATCAAAGTAGGATTGAATTTGTTGTGTTAGTTTGGTTAGAAGTGCTGTTTTGCCAATTCCTCCTAATCCGACGACTGCTATTAAGCGGCTGCTATCTCGGACAATCCACTGTTCTAATTGTGCTAATTCTTCTGCTCGGCCGTAGAAAATTGACACATCTATGACTTCACTCCAATCTATTCGATTTAAAATCTGGGAATTGTGAGTTGTGGAGGAAGTTGGCAACGGATTATGTAACGGATTTAAGGGATGAGTTGTTATTTGTAAATCTGAGTTGTTATCTGTCAAGCCCGTCTCAATTACCCCAATTTTGGGTTCTCTTTCGGAGGCGAGATGAGTTTGATAGAGGTTGTGGAGTAGCTGTTGCAGTTTGGCGAATTTGACTGGGCCTCGTCCTTCGATTTCAAATTTAATGTAAATTCTGCTGAGTCTTTTGCGAACTAAGTCCTCGCTGATGTCCAACTGGGAGGCGATCTCAGTGGTGGAGATGCCTGATAGTGAGAGGGACAGCACTTCTAATTCTGCTGGTCTGATGCCGCGCGAGGCGGCGATGCTTTGTAGGAACTCTTGGGAAATCAAAGCTTGTGCCTCGTTGTCATTCAATAGAGCCTACTATTATATTCGATGATGGCGTGGCGGTTAAGCTTCACCCTTTTGAGTGAAAATACTGGCACTTAATCTATTTGTACTAATATATTAAAGAGTTTAAAGATTGCTAATTAAGAGCCTCTAAGGAAAATGTCTGAAAGTAAATAGGTTTAATATAAAGTTAATGTAAAGTTGCTAAAAGTTACAATTTTCGCGCCGCTATTGTCATTCTCAGGACAAGATGGTAGGCTTTTGACATCTGGACAGCAAGTAGCGATTTGTCAACTTACCAGGATGGTTTGCTGCTGCGACAAAATTATTTTTAACTCTCCAACGCTTAAATCAATAAATTGTCCATAAATCCTCTTCTATTTTAAATTAGCTGGCGATCGCACTTCTTTGTCTGGCAAACGAGACCATGCTTTGTTGCGCTTATTGATTGGTTAAAAAAAGCAGAACCTTACTATAAAAAGAGTGCAAACACTATTAAAAGGTGGTTTTCAGAGATAGTAGGATATTTTGAACAAAGAACAAACAATGGAATAGTTGAGGGAATTAATAATAAATTAAAGCTGCTAAAACGCAGGGGTTACTTAAGTCTCCTCGCTTCATGAGCGTTAACTGCTTGCGATCGCGCGGAGCGCACTGCCGTAGGCAATCGCGTATTTTTACCTATTTTCTAGGATACAACGAGGCAAGAAAACACGCCCTAGCCCCTTCTTCCCCTAGCTCTGAGCATCCTAGCCCCTAGCCCCTAGCCCTGAGCATCGTAGCCCCTTCTTACAAAAAAACCTCTCCTAGCAGCTAGGAAAGGAGATCGGAAGCGACAGGCGCACTCCGCGCTTCCGACAGTCCAATATGGTTTAACAAGGTTTGTTGACTTGCCTGTTGTGTCTCTGATTATTACAGACCCAAACTTCAATGCTCAAGAGGGTAATTGCAATAGTCCACTTTTTATAAACTGGAAGGCGAGGGGAGAGGTAGGGGCGATCGCAGGATAGGGAGAATCGGGGAAGGGCAGAACAAACTGAATTTGATAATACCAGGGATCGGAATTGTCATCCACCTTTTGACAGAAGCAACCAGCTAGTACCTTAGTCAGATAATAGCAATAATATCATTCCCAAAAACTCATTAGAGCTAGGGGAAGACCTACCCTCGCCCCTACTGCAAACTATCAACTTTCAACATCAGGAAACCCCTTCCAACTCGCAAAAGGTAACATTTATGTCAACTGCACAGATAACCAAGGTCAATTCCGATAATCTTTATGCAAAACAGCTACTTAGAACCTTAGTCGCTGTCAAAAAAGGGGACTTTTCAGTTCGGATGCCTATAGACCAGACCGGTCTTGCAGGGAAAATTGCTGACACACTTAATGATGTTATCGAGCTTAATGAAAGAATGGCAGCCGAACTCGACCGGATTGGCACGGTTGTTGGTAAAGAAGGCAAAATCGCACAGCGGGCAACCATCGGCAATGCTGAAGGTTCATGGTCAGCTAGTGTCAATTCTGTCAATACCCTAATTACAGATTTAGTCCAGCCGACCTCGGAAACTGCTAGAGTAATTCGGGCGGTAGCTAAAGGAGATTTATCGCAAACTATAGCTTTAGAAATAGAAGATAGACCCCTAAAAGGAGAATTTCTTCAAACTGCCCAAATTGTTAACACAATGGTGGATCAGTTGAGTTCCTTTGCATCGGAAGTAACGCGGGTGGCGAGGGAAGTAGGAACTGAAGGGAAATTAGGGGTACAAGCTGAAGTGCGAGGAGTGGCAGGAACTTGGAAAGATTTAACAGATTCAGTTAACTCAATGGCGGGGAATTTAACAGCACAAGTGCGGAACATTGCGGAAGTGACAACCGCAGTGGCCAATGGCGATTTATCTAAGAAAATTACTGTAGATGTTAAAGGGGAAATTCTGGAACTGAAAAACACTATTAACATCATGGTGGATCAGTTGAGTTCCTTTGCATCGGAGGTAACGCGGGTGGCGAGGGAAGTAGGAACTGAAGGGAAATTAGGAGTACAAGCTGAAGTTAGAGGAGTGGCAGGAACTTGGAAGGATTTAACAGATTCAGTTAACTCAATGGCAGGGAATTTAACAGCACAAGTGCGGAACATTGCTGATGTGACAACTGCGGTAGCAAATGGCGATTTATCTAAGAAAATTACTGTAGATGTTAAAGGTGAAATTTTGGAACTGAAAAACACTATTAACATCATGGTGGATCAGTTAAATTCCTTCGCTTCGGAAGTAACGCGGGTGGCGAGAGAAGTGGGTTCTGAAGGTAAACTTGGCGGTCAAGCAGAAGTTAAGGGAGTAGCAGGAACGTGGAAGGATTTAACGGATAGCGTTAACTTTATGGCAGGTAGTTTAACAGCGCAAGTGCGGAACATTGCGGAAGTGACAACGGCGGTGGCAAAAGGCGATTTATCTAAGAAAATTACCGTAGATGTTAAAGGGGAAATTCTGGAACTAAAAAACACCGTTAACACGATGGTTGACCAGTTAAATTCCTTCGCATCTGAGGTAACACGGGTGGCGCGGGAAGTGGGAACGGAAGGGAAATTAGGCGTACAAGCTGAAGTGCAGGGAGTCGCGGGAACTTGGAAAGATTTAACGGATTCAGTTAACTCAATGGCGGGGAATTTAACAGCACAAGTTCGTAACATTGCTGATGTGACAACCGCTGTGGCAAATGGTGACTTATCTAAGAAGATTACAGTACAGGTTAAAGGCGAAATCTTAGAACTGAAAAACACCATTAACGTGATGGTGGATCAACTTAATTCCTTCGCATCTGAGGTAACGCGGGTGGCGAGAGAAGTAGGTTCCGAAGGTAAGCTGGGCGGGCAAGCGGATGTCCGAGGCGTAGCAGGAACCTGGAAGGATTTAACGGATAGCGTTAACTTTATGGCAGGCAGTTTGACGGCGCAAGTGCGAAATATTGCGGCTGTGACGACGGCGGTAGCAAATGGCGATTTATCTAAGAAAATTACTGTAGATGTTAAAGGTGAAATTCTGGAACTAAAGAACACCGTTAACACGATGGTTGACCAGTTAAATTCCTTCGCTTCTGAGGTAACGCGGGTGGCGAGGGAGGTAGGAACTGAAGGGAAATTAGGGGTACAAGCTGAAGTGCGAGGAGTTGCTGGAACCTGGAAAGATTTAACGGATTCAGTTAACTCGATGGCGGGGAATTTAACAGCGCAGGTGCGGAACATTGCGGAAGTGACAACTGCGGTGGCAAATGGTGACTTATCTAAGAAAATCACTGTAGATGTTAAAGGCGAAATTCTGGAACTGAAAAACACTATTAACATCATGGTGGATCAGTTAAGTTCCTTCGCATCAGAAGTAACTAGAGTTGCAAGAGAAGTGGGAACGGAAGGTAAATTAGGCGTGCAAGCTTACGTGCGGGGTGTAGGGGGAACTTGGAAAGATTTAACCGATAATGTTAACTTGATGGCGGGGAATTTGACGGCGCAGGTGCGGAATATTGCGGAAGTGACAAAAGCGGTGGCAAATGGGGATTTATCTAAGAAAATTACCGTCGATGTCAAAGGCGAAATTCTGGAGTTGAAAGATACTATTAACGTGATGGTGGATCAGCTTAATTCCTTCGCTTCTGAGGTAACGCGGGTGGCGCGGGAGGTAGGAACTGAGGGTAAATTGGGCGGTCAAGCTGAGGTGAAAGGAGTTGCGGGAACTTGGAAAGATTTAACGGATAATGTTAACTCGATGGCGGGCAATTTGACAGCACAAGTACGGGGAATTGCTAAAGTCGTGACAGCGGTAGCAAATGGCGATTTGAAGCGCAAATTAATGCTGGAAGCGAAGGGAGAAATTGCGACTCTGGCAGATACGATTAACGAGATGATCGATACGCTGGCGACATTTGCCGATCAAGTTACGACAGTGGCGCGGGAAGTGGGAATTGAAGGGAAATTAGGCGGCCAGGCGAAGGTTCCGGGTGCGGCGGGGACGTGGCGAGATTTGACGGATAACGTGAATGAATTGGCGGCGAATTTGACTACTCAGGTGCGCGCGATCGCAGAAGTGGCAATTGCGGTAACAAAAGGCGATTTAACCAGGTCAATTTCCGTCGCCGCTGAAGGAGAAGTTGCCATTGTTAAAGACAACATTAACCAAATGATTGCGAATCTGCGGGAGACAACGCAGAAAAATACTGAGCAAGATTGGCTGAAAACAAATCTCGCTAAATTCACTCGAATGCTACAAGGTCAGCGGGATTTAGAAACTGTTTCTAAACTAATTCTCTCGGAATTAACACCTCTGGTTTCTGCTCAGCATGGCGTTTTCTTTATGATGGACTCTGTGGAGCACGATCCCTTTCTGAAACTGTTAAGTACCTACGCCTACCGCGAACGTAAAAACTTAGGAAATAAATTCAATTTAGGCGAAGGTTTGGTAGGGCAATGCGCCCTGGAAAAAGAGCGAATACTGTTAACAGAAGTCCCGGATAATTACGTTAAAATTAGTTCGGGATTGGGAGAATCTACGCCGCTGAATGTCGTGGTTTTACCCGTACTATTTGAAGGACAGGTGACAGCAGTAATTGAGCTAGCTTCGTTCCGCCGCTTCAGCGAAATTCACTTAACATTCCTCGATCAACTCACAGAAAGTATCGCCATTGTTTTAAATACAATTGCGGCAAGTATGCGGACAGAAGAGTTGCTGAAACAGTCGCAATCTTTAGCAGAAGAGTTACAAGCTCAGCAAAAGGAACTCACAGAAACTAACAAGCGGCTAGAACAGCAAGCGCAGTCGCTAAGAGCATCTGAAGAACTGTTGAAGAGCCAGCAGGAAGAGTTGCAGCAGACGAATGAGGAACTAGAAGAAAAAGCAGAATTGCTAGCGCTGCAAAATCAGGAAGTTGAGCGGAAAAACCGAGAAATTGAACAGGCGAGGAGGTCGCTAGAAGAAAAAGCCGAACAGTTGGCTCTGACTTCCAAATACAAGTCAGAATTTCTGGCAAATATGTCTCATGAGTTGCGTACTCCGCTAAATTCGCTGCTGATTCTCGCCAGATTACTTTCTGAAAATACTGATGGCAATTTGACTCTCAAGCAAGTTGATTACACGCGCACAATTTACTCCGCAGGAACCGATTTGCTAGGGCTGATTAATGACATTTTGGATCTTGCTAAGATTGAATCGGGCACGATGTCAGTGGAAATCGAGCAAGTGCTATTTACTGACTTGCGAGATCATTTAGATCGCACGTTCCGCCAAGTTGCACAGGATAAGAAGTTGAGTTTTCTAATAGAGTTGAGCGGGGCAGTGCCAAAAGGTCTTTATACTGATGCAAAACGCCTGCAACAAGTTTTGAAGAATCTGCTCTCAAATGCGTTTAAGTTTACAGAGCGGGGTGAAGTAAAATTGAGCGTGGAAGTGGCGCGGGAAGGCTGGAGTTTAGAGATAGAAACTTTAACTAATTCGGCTACTGTTTTGGCTTTCTCAGTTAGCGATACCGGCATTGGTATTTCTCCTGAAAAACACAGAGTTATTTTTGAGGCTTTCCAGCAAGCTGATGGCAGCACTAGCCGTAAATATGGCGGCACGGGTTTGGGTTTGTCCATTAGCAGAGAGATCGCTAATCTATTAGGTGGAGAAATTCAATTGACGAGTCGCCCTGGTGAAGGAAGTACGTTCACGCTTTATATGCCCCAAACTTACCAAGAATCGCGGATGATGAATAACAGGACATTGGGAACAAATGACAGGCAAACCGCCCAATTGCCCTCTGCTAATTATTCAGTATTGCCTGTTATTTCTTCCGCAGCTACTTCCCCCAATTTCCAATTACCGGCACCTTACCCGTCGCCTTCCATCTCAGACGATCGCGAAAATATTGAGGATGGCGATCGCGTGCTTTTGATTATCGAAGATGATGTAAATTTTGCCCGCATTCTTTTGGATATGGCGCGGGAACATGGTTTTAAAGGTTTAGTGGCTTTGCGGAGCGATATCGGTTTGGTGATGGCGCGAGAGTTCAAGCCCACGGCGATTATGCTGGATCTAAATTTACCTGTGATGGATGGTTGGACGGTGCTCGATCGTTTGAAGCACGATCCGAATACGCGCCATATTCCCGTTCACATTGTATCCGTTGAGGAAGGGCGACAACGCGGTTTACAGTTAGGTGCGATCGCGTACCTCCAAAAACCTGTCAGCAGCGAAGCGCTGAGTAAAGCTTTGACTGATATTAAGGGTTTTGTAGAGCGGCAAGTGAAAAGTTTGCTAGTTGTCGAAGACGACGAAACGCAGCGTTTCAGCATCATCGATTTAATCGGGAATCACGACGTTTATACAACGGCAGTGGGGACTGGTGCAGAGGCGCTAACAATTTTGAATTCTGGACATTTTGACTGTATCGTTATGGATCTAGGACTACCAGATATGAGTGGGTTTGAGCTCATTGAGCTGATTAAGCAAGATGCAAATTTGAAAAGTTTGCCGATTATTATTTACACCGGAAAAGAGTTGAGCAGAGCAGAAGAAATTCAACTCAAGCGGATGGCGGAAACTATCATTATTAAAGATGTGCGATCGCCAGAGCGCCTGTTAGATGAAACGGCTCTCTTCCTGCACCGAGTCCAGGCAAATTTGCCGGAACCAAAGCGTCAAATGCTAGAGCAACTCTATCAAACTGATTCTACTCTCATTGGCAAAAAAGTCTTGATTGTAGATGATGACGTGCGAAATATTTTTGCTCTCACGAGTATGCTAGAACGCCATCAAATGCAAGTTATGTATGCAGAAAATGGTAGAGATGGGATTACTGTCTTGCAAAACTCACCTGAGATCGATATTGTGCTGATGGATGTGATGATGCCAGAGATGGATGGTTACGAGACCATGCAAGCAATTCGCAATATACCTCAATTTAGTTCGCTACCAATGATTGCTTTGACGGCTAAAGCTATGAAAGGCGATCGCGAAAAGTGTATCGACGCTGGTGCGTCTGACTACATTACTAAACCTGTCGATACCGAACAGTTAATATCACTGTTGCGCGTTTGGCTTTATCGATAATGGTTAGTTGTTAGTGGTTAGTTGTGAATTGTTGTTATGAGGTAGCGGTGGAAAGAAACAAAGTTGAATAATCGCAAGCGATCGACTCGCTAAAAAATTAAAAATCAGCAGACAAACTAAATTTCTCCCTGAATTACTTAGAAGGTGCTGCAAAAAAACAACGTGCCAAGGATAAACAATAACCAACAACCAACAACTAACAACCAACAACTAACAACTAACAACCAACAACTAACAATTTCCAATGAACAACGGCCATGAACTTGAAACAATCGAAATTCAGCTCCTACTAGAGGGAATGTTTCGCTATTACGGATTTGATTTTCGCAATTATGCTTTTGCTTCTCTCAAGCGTCGAATTTGGAATACTATTCGCTCGGAAAGCCTCAATAGCGTCTCTGGACTTCAGGAAAAGGTACTTCACAATCCGGCATATCTAGACCGCTTGCTCCTCGGTCTTTCTGTGAATGTAACGGCGATGTTCCGCGATCCTAGCTTTTACATTACTTTCAGGAATAAAGTTGTGCCGTTGCTACGTACCTATCCTTTTATTCGCATCTGGCACGCGGGATGTTCAACCGGGGAAGAAGTCTATTCTATGGCAATCTTGCTACAGGAAGAAGGACTTTACGATCGCTGTAGAATTTACGCTACGGATATGAATGAAGTAGTGTTAAAAAAAGCAAAGGCGGGAATATTTCCGCTGAAACAAATGCAAGAATATACTCAGCTTTACCAGCAAGCGGGTGGAAAAAAATCATTTTCAGAGTATTACACTGCTGCCTATGACAATGCAATTTTTCGGGCTTCGCTCAAAGAAAATATTATCTTTTCTCACCATAACCTCGCAACGGATAGTTCTTTTAATGAATTTAATGCGATTTTCTGCCGCAATGTGTTGATTTATTTCAATCCATCCCTCCAACAACGGGTACATAAGCTATTGTATGAGAGTCTGGGAATGTTTGGAGTTTTGGGACTAGGACATCAGGAGACTCTCAATTTTACCCCTTACCACAAACACTATGAGACGATAGAAAGCAGTGAAAAACTTTACCGGAGAGTTAAATAAGAGCGATTTTGAAATAGTTGTGGTTGGCACTTCTTTGGGAGGGCTAAATGCTCTGTCTGTGCTGCTAGCTGATTTGCCAGCAACCTTTCCCTTGCCGATAGTTATCGTGCAACACCGCCACAAAAATTCTAACAATATGCTGCTGGATTATTTACAGCGGCAAAGCTCTCTCCGAGTGAGAGAAGCGGAAGACAAAGAGACAATCTTACCGGGAATAGTTTATTTGGCTCCTGCTGATTATCACTTGCTAATTGAATCCCCCGATGGCGGTGAATTTAGCTTGCAGGAAAACTATTTGATAACATTCGCGAACGATCCAAGAGAAGCTATTCACAATCCACTATCTAAAATTCAAAATCGTGGCTCTCCTACATTCGCACTATCAACTGAGGCTCCGATCTCTTACGCGCGGCCTTCAATTGATGCCCTATTTGAGTCTGCTGCTGATACTTTTGGTGAGAAAACAATTGGCATAATTTTAACAGGAGCAAGCTGCGATGGAAGTCAAGGACTGGCAAAAATTAAAGCTGAAGGAGGATTGACATTTGTACAGGAACCAGATTCGGCTGAATGCCGAGTAATGCCAGCAGCGGCGATCGCAACTTTTGAAGTAGACTGGATTTTACCTCTATCAAAAATCGCTCCCTGTTTGGTCAATTTACTAACAATTAAAGATTAAAAAACTATGAATATCCAGCATGAAGATAAAGTAAATGTACTCTTAGTTGACGATCATGAAGAAAACTTGCTGGCTCTGGAAGCTATTCTCAACAGTACCTCTTACAATTTAGTAAAAGCAAATTCAGGTGCGGAAGCTCTAAGATGTCTGCTTAATGAGGATTTTGCGGTAATTCTGCTCGACGTGCAGATGCCGGCAATGGATGGATTTGAGACGGCAACATTGATTCGCTCTAGAGATCGATCGCGCTTAACTCCCATTATTTTTATCACTGCATTTACCAGTAATGACTCTCAGGTTTTCAAAGGTTATTCTTTGGGTGCGGTGGATTATCTTTTTAAACCGATTGAAGCGGAAATATTGACATCAAAAGTGGCGGTATTTGTTGAATTATTTCAAAAAACAGTTGAGGTTAAGCGCCAAGCCGCAGAGCTAGCTGCTGTTAATACTGAACTGAGTAAAAGTGAAGAGCGGTTTCGGACGTTGAGTGCTTGTTCGCCGCTGGGAATTTATCTCGCTGATGTAGAAGGTCGCTGTACTTATATTAACCCGCGCTGTAAAGGGATTTGTGGGTTAAATTTAGAGGAAGGTTTGATAGATGTTTGGCAGCGATCGGTTCATCCCGAAGATCGCGATCGCGTGGTAGCAGATTGGTTGGCATGGATGGAAACAGGTCAAGAATATTCCGAAGAGTTTCGATTAAGTGCCAACGGAAGTATGCGCTGGGTTCATGTGCAGTCGTCGCCCATGTTTTCGGATTTGGGCAAACCGATCGGTCATGTTGGTACAATTATCGATATCACAGACCGCAAGCAAGCAGAGGAAGAGCGAGGCAGGTTAATCGGCGAGCAGGTGGCGCGGCACGAAGCTGAGAGAGCGAATCGGATGAAGGATGAGTTTCTGGCTATTCTCTCTCACGAACTTCGCACTCCTTTAAATGCAATTCTTGGCTGGTCTAAGTTACTTCGGGCTAAAAAATTTGACCAGGCAACGATTGATAAAGCTCTAGAAACAATTGAGCGCAATGCTAAATCTCAAGCGCAACTGATCGAAGATATTCTAGATGTTTCGCGGATTCTGCGGGGCAAGCTAAATTTAAATTTACATCCGATTCCGTTAGGGTATGTGATTGAGGTGGCAATTGATGCTCTGCGGCCGTTGGCTGAGACGAAATCAATTGCAATAGAATTTGTCTGTATTTCGGATATTGGTCAAGTTATAGGCGATAGCGATCGCTTGCAGCAAGTGGTTTGGAATTTACTATCAAATGCGATTAAGTTTACTCCCGAAGGTGGCAAAGTAGAGGTGCGATTAGAATTAGTTGGCGACTATGCGGAAATTCAGATTATAGATACGGGAATTGGTATTTCTGCTGAGTTTCTCCCTTATGTTTTCGATCGCTTCCGCCAAGCTGATAGCACTACAACTAGGTCTTACGGGGGTTTGGGATTGGGACTGGCGATCGTCCGCCATTTGGTGGAACTGCACGGCGGTACAGTTGGTGCTGAAAACAACAGCAGCGGTATCGGGGCGAAATTTACGGTTTCTCTGCCGATCGCAACTTGCCAGATCGATCGAGGTGCAGTGGAGGAAATGCCTCAACTCCAAGGCGTGGGAGATGCGATCGCTATCCCCAGTCTGGCGAATTTGCAATTGCTGGTGGTGGATGATGACGATGACAGCCGCGAGTTTTTGATTGCTGTGTTGGAGGAGCACGGAGCTCAGGTGCGATCGGCGGCATCGGTGGCGGGGGCCCTAGCAGCACTGGAGAACTATTGGCCGGACTTGCTGTTAAGCGATATTGGAATGCCGGAAGCAGATGGCTATCAGTTGATCGCGCGGGTGAGAGAAATGGAAGCGCTGCGGGGAGGAAATATGCCTGCGATCGCACTGACTGCCTACGCCAGAGTTGAAGAGCGCCGACGAGCACTGCAAGCGGGTTTCCAGATGCACTTATCTAAACCCATTGAGCCCGATCGGTTAATAGCAGGAGTTGCTAATCTGGCAGGAATTTTTCGAGCTCCAGTTGTTAATTGTTAATTGTTAACTGTTAATTGTTAATTGTTCAGGACTTAGCCATACTAACACAATTTTGTCATTGTTCGCCGTGCGAAGCAATCGCCTAGTCTCTGCGATTGCTTCGCACAGCGAACAATGACGATGGATAAGATGGATAATTACAGGACTTACACAAAAATATGTAACGCCGCCATCTTGGCGGTGATTTGACCGCCAGGATGGCGGTGTTACGTAAGTAATACGTAAATCCTAAATTACTAATCAAGGGGATGACTAACCCTGATTTAGTATTATACCAAATCAGGCTTAAATACTCTCTTTATTCTTTAGTCCGCGTAGGCGGACTTCGTTTGTGTAGTAGCGATTTCAATCGCCGAATAATAAAGGAGATATCAAACCTGATTTAGTATTACCTCCTATTAAACTTAGCTTTCAAATCATTAAGAGTAGGTGATTGCTGAGGCTTGCTGGTAGCTTTTCTATCGCTATTTTGTTGCTCTTGTAACTTCATTGATAAACTAATGCGCTTCAATTTCTCATTAACTTCTAGCACGCGCACTTTTACCACTTGTCCCACCTTAACAATCAGTTTTGGGTCTTCCACAAATCTGTCAGCGAGTTGAGAAATATGCACTAAACCATCCTGATGCACGCCGATATCAACAAATGCACCAAAGTTAGCAACATTGGTAACAATACCTTCTAATTCCATGCCCACATTCAAATCGGAAATTTCTTTAATTCCCTCTTTAAAAGTGGCATATTTGAACTCATCTCGCGGGTCTCTTCCCGGTTTTTCCAGTTCCTTAATGATATCGCGGAGGGTGGGTTCGCCGATGGTTTCGGTGACGTATTTTTTTATGTTAATAGACTTGACTTTTTCAGATAGTTGTGTTATCTGTGCTAACGGCACGCTCAAATCTTTAGCGATCGCTTCCACGACAAAGTAACTTTCTGGATGCACTGCTGTATTATCCAGTGGATTTTCGCCACCGCGAATGCGTAGGAAACCAGCAGCTTGTTCAAAAGCTTTTGGCCCCAATTTCGGTACTTTCAGAAGTTGACGGCGATTTTTAAAGGCTCCCTTTTCATTGCGGTAATTAACTATATTTTTAGCAACAGTTGGTGTCATTCCCGATACAAAGGTCAGCAATTCTTTGGATGCTGTATTTAAGTCTACACCGACATAATTAACGCAGCTTTCTACGGTGTCGTCGAGTTTCTTTTTGAGCAGTTTTTGATCGACATCATGCTGATATTGTCCTACACCGATGGATTTGGGGTCAATTTTAACAAGTTCCGCCAGCGGATCTTGCAAGCGGCGGCCAATACTAATAGCTCCTCTGACTGTAAGATCGAGATCGGGAAATTCTGCGATCGCTACATCACTTGCTGAATAAATCGATGCACCAGATTCATTCACCATCACTTTAATTGGCTTTCTTTCTAAGGTTGCCAAAACTTCAGCAATAAACTCATCTGTCTCGCGAGAAGCTGTGCCATTACCAATCGCGATTAACTCAATTTTGTAAGTCTCAATCATCCGCTTAATAGTATTAGCAGATTGTTGACGCTGTGCAACTGCTTGATGGGGGAAAATTGTCTGATATTCTAAAAATTTACCCGTTTCTGATAGTACAGAAACCTTACACCCAGTCCGAAATCCCGGATCTACAGCTAATGTCGGTTTCATCCCAGCGGGAGCCGATAGTAATAACTCCCGAAGATTGGTTTCAAATGTCTTAATTGACTCCAAATCTGCGTCAGCTTTCCTATTACTACGTACCTCCGTAGTTAGAGATGTTTTCATCAACCGATTGAAGGCATCTTTGAGCATCGCTTGATAAAATTCTCTGACTGCTTTCACCTTAGTTTTAATTTCCTGAGATTCGAGATAGGAGAGTACAGTAGACTCATCGAAGGCAAGATCCAAGTCTAAAATCCCTTCCGTTTCACCCCGGAATAAAGCTAGCATATTATGAGGTTGAATGTTTTTAACAGCAACTTGATAATTGCGGTACATTTCAAATTTAGTGCTTCCTTCGGGATGTTCATCTTTGATGCGCGAAACAAAGGAACCCGATTTCATCAAATAGTCTCGTAAATATGCCCGCAATTCTGCTTTTTCTGAGACTTCTTCTGCTAAAATATCAGCAGCACCTTTGAGAGCTTCTTCTGCGGTTTTGACACCCTTCTCTTCGGAGATATATTTGGTGGCTTCTGCTTCTAGGGATACTGGTTGTGGCTGGGGTAAGTTAAGAGATTTGATAAATTCTGCTAGGGGTTCTAATCCTTTTTCTCTAGCAATAGTTGCTCGCGTGCGCCGCTTAGTTTTGTAGGGAAGATAGAGGTCTTCAAGTAAGTTTTTTTGTAGGCAAGCTTCGATTTTAGCTTTTAATTCGTCAGTCAGTTTACCTTGAGATGCGATCGCATCTAAAATTGTTTTTTTGCGGTCTTCAATTTCGGTAAGATAGGTAAATCGTTCGGAGATATCTCGCAACTGAATTTCATCCAGAGAACCCGTCCGTTCTTTGCGGTAGCGAGCAATAAAGGGAATTGTGGCTCCTTCGGCGAAAAGTTCGAGAGCGCTATTAATTTGATCTGGATTGATGGAAAGTTCTTGTGCTAGCAGTTGAGGAATATTGAACATATTTTCTGAAGTTGAAGTAATCGATAATGGGATGAGGTTAAGGGGTAGGTTTTTTATTATACCAAATTTGGATATAAAATTCTATTTATGATGGGGAGCGATCGCTTTTCTTAATTAAGGCGATGGCGATCGAAGGGCTAATGTGCGGTAGTTAGGGCAATAAATTGAGATTATACCGCAAATCTATAGATACTACAAAATCCTAATTTTTTGAGGAAGTATTGACAAGACAGAAAATATGCGGTAGGTTAGTAAAAATGAGTGTGTTTAGCCAAATGCGAGTAAACAATAGATATTAAGTTAATCAGCATTAGGCTCGGCTCAATTGATAAATTTGAAAGTGTGTAAAATCATATTCCATTGAATCAATGAGTCATTGTGAGATACGAGATTATTTTTTCGCCTGAAGCTGAAGCAGACATTGTTGCCCTCAAAGCAAGCGATCGCGCTAAAGCCTTGGATGCGATCGAGACATTCCTAAGATACGAACCAGAAAAGACGAGTAAGAGTCGGATCAAGCGTCTTCGAGAGATGCAAAGACCTCAATATCGATTGCGGATTGATGACCTAAGAGTATTTTATGATGTTAGCTACACTGAGGATGGAGAGGGTAATGTAGAAGTCCTGCGAATTCGGGAGAAATCGGAGGCGATGATGTGGTTAGCCGAGTTCGGCAGGAGAGAGGAATGAAGCAAGTCTCTATGGATGAAGTCAAAAATGACCTTTCAGGTTATTTGCAAATAGCCGAGAAGGAAAGTGTAATTATTACCCGTGATGGGCAACCTGTAGGAATTCTAATTGGGTTTGAGGATGCAGAAGATTGGTGGGAGGAATTGATGTTGCGCGAGCCGCGTTTTGAAGTGGAGATTGCTCAAGCTCGTCAAAGTTTGAAAGAGGGAAAGGGGATTAGCATTGAGGAAATGAAAGCTAAATATGGAGTATAATAAAGGAAATAATTTTTCTGCATACTTTATAAAACATGATAAAAACTATCAAATTAAAATTTGGTCGAGTTTCCGGTTCGGCTCCAGAAAAAATAGCTACAACACCTGTAACTGTATTTGTAGGTCCGAATAATTCTGGGAAAAGTAAAGCTTTAGCTGAAATTAATTACTATTGCTCTACAGGACAGCGGAATACAACGGACGTAATACTAGACAGCATTGAATTTGATACATTTACAACTGAGATAGCTGAAGAGAAGATTAAAAAGGTTACTCTTGAGCCAAATCTTAGTGACGGACATTTACTCGACGATCACATAATTGTTGGAAAAAAGGGCCAACGTAATCAAGTCCCCAGGCAGGCTCTTCTAGACGCATTGCAGAATACAAATAGCCAAACTCAACTTTTTTGCAGGTGGTATCTCGCATCTAATACACTAATTTTAGATGGTAGAAGTCGAATCAATTTGATAGGACAGCAAAACGCTGGAGATCTTCAACACCAACCTCAAACTAGCTTCCAAGTATTATTCTGCGATAATGCTAAGAGAAAAGAGGTTAGACGAGTTATTCACGATGCTTTTGGTACATATTTTGTAATAGATCCCACTTCTCTTGGACAGCTTAGGCTTCGCCTTGCCTTACGTCCACCTACAACAGATATGGAGGAGCGCGGAATTCATGATGAAGCAGTAAGATTCCAAGCAGAAGCATTTCTAGTTGAGCAGGCTAGTGATGGAGTAAAAGCCTTTACTGGAATTATCACAGAAATTATTGCGGGAGATCCTGCAATTGTTCTAATTGATGAACCCGAAGCATTCTTACATCCTTCCTTATCCTTTAAACTAGGAAAAGAGATTGCTTCTTCCAGCTTAGGGTCAGAGAAAAGACTTTTTGTATCAACTCATAGTCCTGACTTTGTAATGGGATGTATACATTCAGGCGCACCAGTCAATATTGTTAGGCTAACGTATCGTAGTGAAGTCGCTACAGCCAGGATTTTGTCTAATACGGACATACTTCACTTAATGCGAAATCCTTTATTACGTTCAACGGGTGTGCTTGGAGGATTATTTTACGAGTTTGTAATTGTAACTGAATCTGATGCAGATCGTGCTTTTTACCAAGAAATTAATGAACGATTACTTCGTTACAAGCCAGAATTAGGAATACCTAACTGCTTATTTCTAAACGCCCAAAATAAACAAACCGTCCACGTTATCATTAAGCCGTTGAGGGAACTGGGAATTCCGGCAGTTGGCATTGTTGATGTAGACATTTTGAAAGAAGGTGGTCAACCGTGGACAAACTTTCTCAAAGGTGGTTTTATGCCAGAACTTGAGCATCAATCACTCGCTGCATTGCGAAGTTGTGTTAAACAAAAAATTGATGCAACAGGTAAGGATATGAAACAAAACGGAGGTGTCGATATCCTTTCCGATAGTGACAAAGAAGCAGTAAATAATTTGTTTGATAAACTTGATGAGTACGGTCTGTTTGCTGTACGCAAAGGCGAATTAGAATCATGGCTTTCTTTTCTTGGTGTAACTGGACATACACCAAAGTGGCTAATTAACATCTTTGAGAAAATGGGAGAAGATCCAGACTCACCAGATTACTTGAAACCATCCGATGATGACGTATGGCTTTTTTTGGGAGAAATCAAAAAATGGTTTACAAATCCAAATAGAAAAGGCATCCCGTCATAAGGAAAATATCCACCTTATCCCTCATCACCGCCTGAAAAATTGGGCGACTCCCCAAAACCTTCATCACCCAACTTTCCCGCAACTGCGATCGCGCCACTCCTATTTCTGTTTGAGGACGCGATCGCCAACCGTGACAACTAGAACATACCCTTAAAAATCTAAAATCTCTCTGATCGCACTTTTTAGATCGTCATCAGCAGGGCGTTTAACAAACTGTTCATGGCTGTAAATCCAAACCAGTCTGATTATACAATTAGTTGCGTTTACCAAATACATCAGTCTAATTTGCCCCGAAGCGCCTTTTGAAACCAAGAGTTCCAACTTATGAAATGTCCATCCTTCTGGTAGTTGAATTTTTCCCGGTAAAGGTTCATTACGAGAATTGTTAGGATATTGATCGTCAATCAAATCTTCCAAAGTTTTTGTAATCAGTGCAACAAAACTATCTCTATGAACCTTGGCAAGTTTTTTGAAAGAACGATTAAAATTATCGGATGCTTCAATGGAGAAGGGAGTTAAGCCAGTCATGCACTTCTCCTTTACCAATACGATGTAAGGATTCCGAAGCAAACGCTTTTTTAACAATTTCAGACATTGCTACTTGGTATGCAGGGTGATCGCGCTCTATCAGATCGAGCTTTTGATAACCTAATGCCTTCATATCATTAAGAAGAATTGGCTCCGTCGAACTTGCTTGAGGTGGTAGACCTTTACGAGCTCTCTTCCAAGGAAATTCACCGTGAGTCATATCACTTAGTCGATAAGCATGGTAGCCACCGAAGTATTCCCAAATTTCTTCTAAAAGTTCTTTCTTCTCAGACGGAAAATCCGACAATGATTCTTTTCTAGGAATTGGCAATTGTCTCGCCTCGAAATCACTGTAGAATCTATAAGCAGGAGGACAAACAGGCCCATAGCGCCATGCTTGGATTTCTTCAGCAAACAATGGTTCATTGTACAGTGCCAAATGTAAGCTCTGAGCATAATATAAAAGCTTTTGAACCTTCATATTTGTCATTTCAGCTTCTATACCATCCTCATAAGCTCTAATAATGAAGTAGCAAGCCACATTGAGACAGTCAATCATAGCTTAACTCGCAGCTTTAAATAGACGTTTTCTTATTTTAACAAATTTGTCAATTTTTAACATAATAATTCTTATAGATGAAGCCGGCGATCTCACCCAACTTTCCCACAAGCGCGATCGCACCACCATCTCTTTCTGTTCGATCGCTAACCACCCCAATCCCCGCTCGATCGCCTCCCCTTAGTCTAAAATCTCCTCATCCGGGTAATTCCCAACTCGACAAACTTCAAATTTCTCAGATAGCCTGTTAGAGCATCCCCTCTGAAGCAAACTCTCAATGGAGGAGACGAAAGTGAGCAAGGTTTACATTATTACCGGTACCAGTAGCGGCTTTGGTCGCGCGATCGCAGAAGCGGTTCTCAGTCGTGGCGATCGCGCCATTCTAACAGCCAGAAAAACTGAAAGTATCTCTGATTTGGTGGAAAAATATCCAGACACAGCAATAGCTGTACATATGGATGTTACAAACGAGAGCGATCGCCAAGCAGTAGTTCAAACTGCGATCGAAAGCTTCGGGCGTATTGATGTCTTAGTCAATAACGCAGGGCGTGGTAGTCTCGGTGCAGCCGAAGAGTTTTCTCTTGCACAACTCCGCGAACAAATGGAAGTCAATTTTATCGCTTGTGCAGAAATGATTCGGGCTGTATTGCCTATGATGCGAAGTCAAAAAAGCGGCCATATCCTCAACATTTCCAGTATCGGCGGTCGCGTCAACGTCGGTGGATTTGCGCTTTATGGTGCGTCCAAATTCGCTCTTGAGGGTTATTCAGAGGCGCTGTATGATGAGATAAAGCCATTAGGTATTCGCGTCACGATCGTTGAGCCAGGGGCCTTTCGCACAGAGTTCGCTGGCGACTCTAATATTCGTCCAGAAACCACGATTCCCGATTACCAGCCAGTCATTGAGCCCATTCGTCAGTATCTCTATGGCAGCAACGGCAAACAACTTGGCGACCCTCACAAAGCGGCATTAGTGATGATTCAGGTTGTAGAAAGCAGCGATCCACCATTACGTTTAATGTTGGGTGCAGATGCCTATGGTCTTTGGGATCGGAAACGTGCCGAGACGGATGCAGAAATGGCTAAATGGCGCGAAGTTGGAGAGGATACTGCTTTTTCGGATGTTAATTTTGTGGCGATTGGCGGCTAATAGCAGTTCGATAAAGAGTGTTTTTCAGCCCGGAGAGGATAGATAGATTGAATGATGGAAGATGCGCGATCGGATCTTCCATCATCAATCCATCAGTTACAAGCTGAGATATTGAAATAAAATAACAAACCAATATAAACCTTGGGGACTAAAATAATATGACTAAATTTGAAGGAACTATTGCTGGGAAAAATATAATCACTTACACCCCTAGAGGACGTAAGCGATACTCTCCAGATGAGATAGGACAATATTTAAGGAAATTTAAACTCTGTGATGCTCTTAGGCTCATTGGAAAGTTATCCTATGAAATCAGATTCCAGGAAGGATTATATACGATCAGTAATGTACCTGTTTCTAACGGGGTTCTTGCTTACTTGTCTATGCGATTAATTGAAAACTCGAATGATTATCGTAGCCAAGATATGAGTATAAATGATTTATTAACAGTTATTGATATGTTTTTTGGACTTCCAGATCCATTTCAAGAGGATAGGGAAAATCCACAAGGTTGTCTTATTAGATTTGGATCTGCTCAATTTGACTATGATCGTGAAGCCTCTCACCTTTTGCCAAGAACCCTAATTATTTATGGAGATTTATGGAATACAGTTGCAGGCAGCAATCAAATTGATATAGCTGATGCAATTCAAAGCTTTTGTGGTTTGAATTTGCAGGAAATATTATTTTTAAGCTTGGTTTTTTCAGATAGTGCAAAGAACGGATTTTTCCGCTTACATGAAGAAATAGATAAGTATCCAAATTCCATGAAAAAATATTTTTGTATTAACAAACAACAAGCATTTGCTAATTGGATTTCATGTAGTTATAGTGACTTTCGCTCTCTATCGAGGAAAGAGTTACCACCAGCTAATGAGTATGAAAAGTTTCGCTTTAATCCACTTTACCTTAAGCCTGTAATTATTCCAGATCGTAATGTTAAACCTGGATTTTCTCAGGTTTATATAACACCAATACCAACTTTAATTTATGAGCGAGTAACTAGAGGTCTTTATTTCTCATTGTCAGAGTCAGACTATTTTAGAAGTGGTAAAAGTAATCCATTTCGAGGTGCTTTTGGCTCTGTTTTTCAAGAATATGTTGGCTTACTTCTAAAGAAAACATTTGGGGAAGCTAATGTGCAGAAAGAGTGGAGATATGGTTCTAAACAAAATTCTAAAGATACACCAGACTGGTTTGTAATTCAAAATGGTATCGCTGTTTTAATAGAAGTAAAGCAATCAGGACTCTACTTAAATGCTAAGAAATGGGGTAATCTCCAAGATATTCAGCAGAATCTTAAACTAAGTATTGGTGGTGGTGTGGATCAGATGTGGAAATTTGAAAATGATGTCGAAAGTGGTTTATGCACAGTTCCCGATTGGTTCAATGGTATTAAAATAACTGAGAGGCTAGTAGTTACCTATGACCGCTCTTACTTCCTTAATTCAATTTTGAGAGATGAAATTAGACAGCTATATCCCTCTATTTCGGAAACATACCATTGGCATACTATTGCAGTTGAAGAATTAGAGTATTTTCTAGGTATCGTTAGTACAAACTTTATTGAGGCTTTGGCAGAAAAAAGGCTTGATGCTGAGGGAGATAGGATGGATTTTAGAGATTACTATTCTAGAAAATGCTCTAAAGATGATTGTCGGAATCCATATTTACATAGTATGTATGATAAATTCTTTAGTGATTTGTTTCCTTTCTTAAACCAAGATCCCAGAGTCCCAAAAACGAGGTAATGCAATGAGCGATCAGTTTTGGAATCAGGTCAAGTCCAAGTATCGTTTAGGTGAACTAATTCATGGTAAAGTTGAGCATCATGCACCCTTCGGCATTTTCGTAAACATTGGCGACGAAAAAGTGCAAGGTCTTGTTCAAATTACCGATTTTGTAGACACTGGAGATATGACTCCAGAAATGTATCCAGATATTGGTTCACCAATTGGAGCTGTAGTGATAGGTTATACTCAGGACGATCGCAATCAAATCTGGTTGAGTGTGAAGCCCAGTGTATTGCAAAAAGCCTTAGTTCATCTCAAAATACCAGCAATAATCGAAAAATCTTAACCAGTCGCAGAACAAATCGCGATCGCGCATCCTCCTCTTTCTGTTCGATCGCTGCGATCGCCTTTATCCCCTACTTCCCCAAGCTTCCCACAAAAGCCAGATATTCTTCACTCCTTAATCCCCCTTGTAACTCCGCCAAAACCTTCGCCAAATCCCCCGATAACAACGCAGCCTTATCTAACCATAAACCCGGAAAAACTTGAGAGCAAATCATCCCCTCAGCATTAGCTTCTCGTTGCCGATACTCCCCATCTTGCAAATAAAACCAATCCAACTCACCATCATCAACTCGCCAAATCACATACTCTTTTACTCCATTCCGACGATAAACTTTCAGCTTTTGATGCCGATCGATAGAAACAGTAGATGCTGCAATTTCTACAATTAATTCTGGTGCCCCTTCCACATAATCATCCTCACTAATCCGCGAAGTTCCACCCTGTTCAATTCTTAATAAAGCATCCGGTTGTACTTCATTATCAGTATCCAACCGCACCGTAGCATTGTCCCCCACCTGTACTCCGGGAGTAGAGGCTTTATAAACTCCCAGCCAAGTCATAATATAAGCATGAGGTTCCCCATGATTTCTAATTCTTAATGCCGATGCCATATAAACAATTCCCTCAATTAATTCAGCTTTTTTGAGATGCGGCATTGCTTGATAACGCCGCTCAAATTCAAAACGAGTAAGTTGATCGCCATTTTCTAAGGGAGCAATAGTTACAGGAGGAGCCATTAGGTTAGAGGTGAGCATATTTCTATCCCCTATGTTTAATTAAATCTAATTTTAACACATAACGTCATTGCGAGCGAAGCGAAGCAATCTCAAGGTCTTGAGATTGCTTCGCTACGCTCGCAATGACAAAACAACTAACAACCAACAACTAACAACTAACAACTAACAACCAACAACTAACAACTAACAATTACTTTTCTTGTAATTCCTCAATACCTTCCCATCCTTCCGGTACTCCATACTGTTGATATTTCTCACAGCGTTTAATATAAAGCATCGCCGCCTTATCTTGAGGATTAACCGCTAAAACTTCCTGAAAAATTATCTTTGCTTCATCAAATTGTTGCTGATAATAAAGAAAAACTGCCACTTCAAAACGCGCCTGAGTCTGAGTTTTTAATCGATTTTGCTCCTCTCCCTCCCCATCGAAAACTTCAAATATTGCTACCGCCGCCTTTTTCCCCTTTACCATCACCCTATCCAAAAATCTAAACTTTTGTTCTTCCGTATAATCGAGACAGCAAAGCGTTTTATGACTGATTAAAATCCCCGCACCATAAAGCTTGGTTAACCCTTCTAAACGAGAAGCAAGATTGACTGCATCGGCTATTACTGTACTTTCCATCCGCTCTTGAGAGCCAATAGTTCCTAACATTAAACTTCCCGTATGTAAACCCACCCCAATCGAAATAGGAAGATAACCCTCTTTTTGGCGTTCTTCATTGTAAATATTTACTTGTTTTTGCATCGCAATTGCACCAGCAACAGCATCATTCGCTGACTGTGGAAATAAAGCCATAATTGCATCGCCAATATACTTATCAATGAAGCCATTATGATCGCGAATTACGGGGCTAACTCGACTCAAGTATTCATTAAGAAAACTAAAATTCTCTTCGGGCGACATCCCCTCGGATAGCGTGGTAAATGAGCGAATATCTGAAAACATCACCGTCATTTCTTTCTGGATTTGATCGCCTAATTTCACATCAACAATACTTTCTTGTCCCAAGAAATTTAGAAATTCATGGGGAACAAAACGACCATAAGCAGCATTGATTTTAGCCAGACGAATATGAGTCTTAATTCTCGCTAACAATTCATTTTTGGAAAAAGGTTTACTTAGATAATCATTAGCGCCCGAATTAAAACCTTCCACTAAATCTGTGACTTGATTTTTCGCGGTTAACATTACAATTGGCAACTCAATAGCCGGAAACTTTTCACGCAATATTTGACAAACTTCATAGCCGCTCATTCGCGGCATCATTACATCTAATAAAATTAAATCTGGTCTAAATCCATTCTCAATAATTTCTAAAGCTTCAAAACCATTAGTTGCTTGTGTCACCTCATATTTCAAAACGGAAAGATTGTTAATTAAAACTTGGATATTAACGGGTTCATCATCAACTATAAGAATCTTCAATTCGCTACCCGATGAGTCTTTAACTTCAGGATGAATCAGAGGAGCGATGTTTGAATCTTGCGTTTTATCGATTGCAGAAATCGGTGATATATATTGGTTAGGTTGAAGCTGATTTTGGGAAATAGGCAAAGTAAAAATAAACTTAGAACCAACTCCAACTTTAGAGGATACCCAAATTTCCCCTTGGTGCAATTCTACTAGCTGTTTCGTCACTGCTAAACCTAAACCTGTACCGCCGTATTCTCTAGCGGTGGAACCGTCACCCTGCTCAAAAGCCTCAAAAATTCTCTCTAGTTTATCTTCTGGTATGCCAATCCCAGTATCGGCAACAGTAATCGCTAATCGTTGATTTTGTGTTGATGAATCATTACTTTCAACTATTTTTATGTAGCCTTCTTGTAATAGCTTAGATGAAGAATCGACAACCTCTGCTGAAACTTCTACAATCCCCTTTTCTGTGAATTTTATGGCATTACCAATGATGTTATGTAGAATTTGCTGCATCCGATTCTCATCAGCATCTACTAGCGGCACTTCAGGACTAATTGCATTGATTAATTGCAAAGATTTTTTGCCGATTAGCGGTTGAGAAAGAGTCAGCACTACTTCACTAATTTCTCGCATCCCAATCGGTTTAATTTCTAGTTCCATATTATTGTGGCTAAGCTTAGAGAAATCTAGAATATCGTTGACTAGATTGGAAAGCCTTCTGCCACTAGATACAATTAATGCCAGATTAGAAACAGTCTTGTCTGGTAATGAACCTGTAGCTCCATCTATTAGAGATTCAGCAATACCGATAATACCATTAAGGGGGGTGCGGAGTTCGTGAGATGTATTTGCTAAAAACTCATCTTTGAGTTTATCTAGTTGTTGCAATTCAGCATTTTTAGTTTCTAAGCTAGTAAATGACTCTTGTAACTGCCTTGCCATGCTGTTAAAAGCCTTAGCCAAAACACCTAGTTCATCGGAACGTTCTATGTTAACTTGTTGATTAAATTCTCCTTGAGAAAGAGCTGTTGCTGCATCTTTTAATTTCATAATCGGTCGAATAATCCAGCGGGAGGTAATAATTCCTATAAAGGTAGCTAATAGCAATGCAGTTAAACATAGTAAAATTGTAGTGCGATTGTTAGCATTAATATGTTCCATGAAGTCAGATTCGGGAACGACAACGACAATCAGCCAATCTAATCGCATTATGTCTTTGTAAGGTACAACTTGCACGAATTGCCGCTGACCATCAATTAAAAAATCGAGTTGTTCTGATTTTTCAAGCAGGCTGAGATTGCTAAAATGTTTGGTTAAATATTGAGCTGTAGCGCGAGTTAAGGGATCTTTACTATCGATGGCACTGAGGCGTTTTGCCTTCTTGTCCAGGTCGTTCATAATAAAGGGATTTTCAGGAGTTGAAGTGCCTACTAATAAACCTGAACGTTCAATAATGAAGACTTGACCTTGAGGACTAATATTGATACTTTTCAGGAAATCACTAATTAAGCTGAGAATTAAATCAACACCCATTACTCCGCGAAAAGTGCCTGTATTGTCATATAACAACCTCGATGCTGTGATGCCCAATTCGCCGCCAGTAAAGTTATAAATCTCACTCCAATTAGGTTGCTTGGTTTGAATTGTTTTGATGTACCAAGGTCGAGTTCTGGGGTCATATTTATCAACTACGATCAACTCACCTATATTACCTTGGCTATCGAGTTTATAGGCTCGACGTTCTGGAGATTGCTCAACGACTTTACCTGTGTATGTGCCGTTCTGTTCGTTTTTTACATAGATAAATTCTCCCTCTTTACTCCCAATATAAATGGAGTTAATGGCATTAAACAACTGGATTTCTTGCCAGAGAAAATACTGTGCAGCCGGGAAATCATCAAAAGTTAATTCTCCGCGCTTAGCAGCATCGGCATTAATTTGATTGATGACATTTGGTTGGCGGAGATAATTCTGGAGGTGTTGCTGTACTCTATCAGTAACTTCGCTGCGAAGTTGCGTAGCTACATCGTTAACAGCTTTCTGTCCGTTGCGAAATGATAGATATCCTACGAGTCCTACTGCTCCAAAGATTTGTAGAACAAAGGGGACTACAAGCAAGATGCGGAGGGGAATTTTACCTGAAACTTTAGAAACGGGACGGGTGACAGATTTTATAGCCGTTTTCAGTTGCATAAGGTAGACTAGGGTAATTGGTAATTGCTAATCGATCGGAAAGTTAAGTTACTAAAATCTATGAACTTTGCGTTCAAATTGCTAATTTGTAATTGTAATTAAAAGCAGTATATCCTTAATTGAAAGCTGTTCTAATAACATAGAAGCATTTAGCTCTCAATTGAGGCTAGTGAATAACTACTGCACGCACTTTTAACTTACCCTGTTGAGAAAGGCGGACTATCCACCGTATTTTAAAAGCAGACAGGATGTTAGCGACTGTAAGATATGCCTGCGCCATTCTCCTGTAGATATAGCAACTGCTAAGGTGATGAAGACATTCTTATTTGCTGAAACCATGATGAAGATTGAATTTTTCTTCTAATTTCTGCTTTCAGCATAGCTGTCTTCTGCCTTCTGGTATCTATTATGTTGTAGGGGATCGAAAGCGTCAACACTCTGCTTTATGGCTCACCGTCTGGAAGAACACGCAGCTAAGCGCCCTCACGAAGTCTGAGTTGTGTATGATATTGATTATTAATTATTCGCGTCCACTTCCTCTATCCATCGGCAAATCTCTTTTTCTAAATTCGGATGACTCGGTGCAAAGGTTTTCACACAGAGATTTACTTCATCACTAATGATGCAAATTTTACCCGCTAACCGACTGAATGCTGTGAGAAAAACTGGGTTAAAACCTTGGCGTAAGGGCGGCGCGGGGTCTTCATAAAAGATTAAAATCGGGGCGGTTTGATTCCGTTGCAATTGATTCCAGTAGAATCCGAATAGCTGCATGGTTTCCGGGAGTTTTTGGCTGCTTTCTGGATAGTTTGCCGCCAGCATTTGGTCATAAATATCTAGGGCGGGGTTGTCTCTGTCGATGAATTTACTGCCATCAATTAACAGCCATTGATATTGGTTGAGGGGAGGATGGTTTTTTAATCTTTGGGTGAGGGGTAGGGTTGCCGGGTGGGGTTGCTGGTTCCAGAGTTGATAGAATTGGTGATAGGGGAGATTTTGGGCGCATTGCCAGAGGATTCGGTAACAATTGTCAAATAGCTCGAAGTTGTTTTGGCAAGTTTCATCGCTGAGATAGGGTTGCAATTGCGAGACAACATAGGCATATTGTTCGTTAGTTTCGATGGTTTTAAGCAAGCTGTTGGCTGCACGCCAACGGGTAGATTCATCCTTAGAAGTTGCCAGCAAATTGACTAAAGCCGCGATCGCCTGGTTGCCCGTGCCAATTTTACCTAAGTTATAGACTGCTTGCCAGGTATCTTTATCCCCCAGATTGACAAAATATCCGATCGCCTCTTGGTTGCCGGGGTCGATTTTACCCAAGCTCTCGGCTGCTCGCCAACGGGTAGATTCATCCTCAGTGGTTGCCCGCAGATTGACAAAATATCTGATCGCCTCTTGGTTGCCGGGGTCGATTTCACCCAAGCTCTCGGCTGCTCGCCAACGGGTAGATTCATCCTCAGCAGTTGCCAGCAGATTAACTAAAGATGCGATCGCCTCTTGGTTGCCGGGACCGATTTTACCTAAGCTCTCCGCTGCTAGGCCACGGGTAAATTCATCCTCAGTAGCTGCCAGCAGATTAACTAAAGATGCGATCGCCTTTCCCCTATCAGTCTCTTTTAATACCTGTGTGGCAGTTTCTTTAATAGGAGCAAGATATATCATCCATTCCTGGTTTTCTTCATTAAAATAACCAGAAACCAATCGCACAATTTGATTAACAATCTCCTCAGACTTACCAGAATTAAACTCACTAATCCCCGCCGCTGCTAGAAAATAGGCACGAAACGTATAAAAATCATTACACCCATCCTCAAAGTCAATCAACGTCTGAATCAACTCCTCTTTTTCCTCATCCCTAACATCCTTACGCCCCAACCACAGCAAAATTATCTGTTTCCATTCCCGATCAAAAATGCGATTTCCCTCAAAGAAACACCAACCATTTTTCACCCCCAAAGCCGCAAAATACTCCTGAAAAGTAGCATGATAAAACCCATAAAGCTGCTGATTTTGGGGATCGACACCGACCAAATTCAACCAACCCAACCGACAGGCCAACCAATTATTTACATCTTCACCCCCCAACTTTTGCTTTAATTGTGGCGACAACTCACTAGGGCGAATTAAAAAACGCGAACTACTCGCAGTCATCTCCCGCGTCATCGCCCACAGTGACAACTCAGCCAACACCTGATTTAACTCCTTTTGCTGATTTTTATCTGTCCACAAATCCGATTGAGTTTTCTCATTATTTGCCTTGTAAAACTGCTCAACAAAAGCCTCATAAAGTGCTGCTTGCGTCTCCGGTAAACCGCCCTTGTCCCGATATTCCAAACCATTCAAACAAAACAGAGTTAACCGCAAAGGATTTCTAATCAAATCCGCAAGGCGTTGATGTTCCGGTTGCGCCAACTTTGCTAACAAAAATTCTCCAACCTGCGGGTGTTTCGCCCGATCAAACCAATTCCTAATAAATTTCTGCACTTCTTCCGGCGCAAAATCCTGATTCCGAAACAGATCGTAATCGCTATTTCCGAAACTTGCGCCATCCCAAACATTCGTCCGACAACTGACAATTACCCGTGCCTTACTCACCCATCCCTGTAATTTCAGCAACTCGTGAGCATTAGCCAGCACAGTCATTTCATCTAAACCATCTAATAATAACCAAACTCGCTGCTGGTTAAATTGTTCAATTAAACCTTGCCAATGACTCTCAATTCCCGTCGCATCATGCAACCAAGTTTCTTTTAAATATTGCTGAATTGATTTACCGTCCAACTTCCGCAAATCGATCCAAATCGGCAAACCTAAATTTCCCTTAAAAATCCACTTAGCAATTTTTTGTAACCGCGTAGTTTTACCCGCCCCCGGTTCCCCAATAATCGCAATTCTACGCCCTTGACTTTTCGGACTTTTCCCATTTCCCAATACTTGATGAAAAAACTCATCTTCACTGATTTGAGTTTCTATTTCCTGGGTGGGTTTTTCCCGATAAGCCGCCGATCCAGTTTCAGGAGTAATATTAGCTTCGGATTTAGGTTTAACTTGCTTTTCTACTAAAGCTAGACGTACATAAATATCATCAAAGTTGGGAGTAAAGCCAGCGATTCCATACAAAAAATTTGTGGTGGTTTTATGTTCGCGATCTGCAAACATAATAAAACAAACATCGCGCCATTGTTCAGCCGTTAAAGATGTTGGTTGAGAGTGGAGAATTTTGTCAAGTCTAGCCTTAATCTTTTCCACATTCTCTTTAATATCTTCGATATGCTCTTTAATTTCATCTAAGCCTTGTAAAATTTGAGTAATATTAGTTTCTACCACTCCGAATCGTTGACAAAATTCAGCAAAACCAGAGTCAATTTTAGCAGCTAGTTCTGTAAATAACTGTTGCTGGTGTTCATCACTACCAGTTAATTGAGTTTCTAACTGTTGTAAGCGGGCGATAACTTTAGTTACATCTTCACTGGTTTTCTCTAAATTTTTCCGAGTTTCTTGTAACAATTGAATAGTCAAAACTGCAAAAGCCTTACCATCTTTCTTAAAATCCTCTTTTAAAACTTCCCGTAAAGCCTTCGGGAAATTTTGACATAGTTCGTGAGCAACTCGACTATTAGTTACTGGATTAACAGTTGCTTGATTCCCCAAAAAATGCTTTTTCTCTGTATCTTTCTTATCTAATAAATTAACAATCTTCTCCCAAGCGTCAATATCCAGAGCCGTTTCAGCAGTAAAACTTTCACCAGTAGGAGTGAGAAATTCTTGTAATTTAATTTCTTTTAGTTCTTCTGGGTAGTGTCTTTGTTCAATTTGCTCATTGGCAATTTCTGACCAGCGATCTTTCGCAATTTTGGCTAATCTATCCAGTTTAGACTTTGTATCTTTATCATTATGATTTTTAGCAAAAACAGCAATCACAGAGGCAATCGCCTTTCCTGCTGCTTTTGTCAAATCATTATTAGTCAAGGAAACAAATTGAGGTTCTGTGGATGGCAATAAATTATCAGCCGTATTTGCAGCAATACCGCCAGCCACACCTGCAAAGGAATTGAGAATACTATCAATAATGCTTTCTGTTATTAGGATTCCCCCCACCACTGGTATCGCTGGCAAAGTTCCGGCTGAAATAACTGCACTACCCAATACAACAGCACTTACAATTGACAATTTGAGGAGCGATCGAGCTAAAGTCATAGTAAATTTTTACCCTGACTGTAAAAAGTATAAAAATTAAACCTAATGATAGTATAACTTAACTGAGGAATTTATGTCTTCACAACGCGAATGCACGCTTAGACTGATTTTTAAGATTTGTTAAAATTCAGAAGCGGGATATCTACTACCTATTATAATATTCTGCAATAAAATATTTATATTTATAGGGCGATCGCAGATGGTAGTCGAATTAACTAAGGGTGCAAGGTTTAACCTTTCTAAACAAGCTCCCGATTTAAAGAAAGTTGCGATCGCCCTCGGTTGGGAGTCAACTCACTCCGATCAAAGTTATGAGATAGATGCCTCTGCGTTTATGTTAGGAGCAGATGGCAAAATTCCTCACGAACAATATTTTGTATTCTACAATAATCTACAATCCTTTGATGGCGCTATCCTGCAATCATCACCTAAGAAAGAACAACAAGAAAAGACAGGAAATAAGGCGATTTATGGTGTGATGCTGGAAAAAATTAATTCTGATATTCAGGAAATAATATTTGTTGGTACTATTGAAGAAAATCCAGAAAAAGATGCCAACTTTAGCCTAGTTAAAAATGCTTTTATCAGAATTTGTAACTTGGATAATGGTAGCGAAATTACCCGCTACGATCTAGCAGAAAGTTTTTCCCAAGAGACGGCTGTAGAGTTTGGCCGTTTGTATAGAAACAAAGGAGAATGGAAGTTTCAGGCTGTAGGACAAGGATATAATGCTGGATTACAAAGCTTTGTTGATAAATATCATATCGAGAATATACAATCTACTGCTAGCGCATCGTTAACTAGCCCATCATTAGATAATTCTCAGTCTGTTATTAACGACTCAAGTGTAGAATCAGAACCGAAAAAACCGCGTAAGAAAAAAAGACGCAAAACACCCAAAACTAATAATCAAGTTCCTACTAGAAATCGCAAAATCCCCCTAAGTTTATTAGCAGGATTAAGTGTTTTAATTATGGGCGTAAGTGCAGGCGCGATTGCGTTAATCAAATCACAAGAAGTAAGTCTGAATCAAGCCAAGATACTGATAGCTGACCAAGAAAAATTTAGAACTTCAACAGATATAAATTTACTAACAACTGTACGCGAAAGCCTCATAAAATCAGTAGCAAATTTAGATAAAATCCCTAACTTACCTGGTTTTGCCTATCATCAAGCTCAATCAGATTTAGCAAACCTCCGTCCCAGTTTGGTGTCAGTTGAGCAAAATATCAAAGCTGTTCAAAGTCTAGAAACTGCTCAAAAATTAGCATTAGAAGCTGCTATTGCCGTAAAAAATCCACCTCATGCGGCGGAAGTTTGGCAGGGTTCGCAAAGTAAATTGCAGCAAGCGATCGCGCTTTTACAGGCGATTCCAACAGACGCATCTGTTTATATTCCAGCTCAACAAAAGCTCTCTAATTACCTTGCGAATCAGACTGTTATTAGTCAAAGATTCGCTACAGCCCAAAAAGCTGTTATTTTCAGCAATCAAGGTTCTCTGAAGCTGGAAAAAGCCGATTATCGAGGCGCGATCGCAGATTTTAACCAAGCAGTTAGCCTCAACCAGAACTTACCCCAAGCTTATCTCGGCTTAGGAATTTCTCATTCAAAACTAGGTGATAACTATCAGGCAATTCAATACTATAACCAGGCACTAAAATTTAATGCTAACTTTGCAGATGCCTACTTTAGCAGGGGTCAAGCCTACTATGAAATGGGAATTAAACAAAAGGCGAACGCAGATTATGAACAAACCATTCGCCTTAACCCTAACTATGCCCTAGCCTACCTAGAACGAGGCGCTATTCGCTATCAAATAGGCTCTAAACCGCAAGGTTTGCAAGACTTCCGCCAAGCAGCAGAGCTTTTTTCTAAGCAGGGAGATACAAAGAATTACGAACTAGCCCAAACCCTGATCGACAAGTTTGAAGAGCCAGCCTCACCAAGCCCAGAGCTAGTAAAATGTAATTATTCAACTAATATAGACTCATTAGGTCGGCGCTGCGGTGTGCGTGTAAATATTCCAGTTATCATCCGCAGAAATTCTACCTTTAACTCCTCTAACCCCGATACTAACATTAAAAATGAGACGAGAAAACAGCAAACATTTCCCTCTAATTCTGATAGCACCAGTAGCAGACCTCGCAGGAGTAGAAGAAGTAGAAGATAAGCTCAATTTAAGCTTTTTTAAACACTAAAGCTTAAAGACCATTTACTTTTTTCCCTTGCCGAAAACGGCGAATTCCCACTAATCCGCTAGCGGCCAAGGCTAAACCATTCAGAGTTAAAAGTTCAGTAAATTGTAACTCTCCCTCTTCTAATACTTCGCGAACTACTATCGCCACAGGAGGGAGCAAAAATTGCTTTGAAGTTTCAGAGGCGGCGCGATCGCGCGAGGCGAGTTTGATTTCACTCTTTTGCTGCGGTAATTTATCGCCAGCAGACGCTTTGGGAGCAGCCACAGCAACTAAAAGACTTAATATCAGTGCAGAGGTAGTAAATTTCGTCAGTAAATTAGTTGTTTTATTCATAAATCCTCCTCACAGGGAGTCGCGCCATCAAACTTTTACTTATAGCGAAGGGTATAACCCCCTCTGGCTGACACCCCCTACTTCCTCAATCATTACTCGCCAAAGTACGGGTGTAAATAGTCTTGGGCAAATTTCACTCAATCTTTAAAAATCCCCTCTCCGCGTGAAGTTTGGCGTTACGGAGGTAGGTAAAATGATGGATTTCAGGCTCAAAATCCCCTTCGCACCCTGAATTGTCGCAGAAGACAAGAGAGCGATCGCAGAAACTAAGTAGGTTAAGTATAAATAAACACTTCTATACCTTTAGACTTTTACGTAACTCGCCCCTCTAGGCGGTAAAAATACCCCCCAGAGGGCAGCGTTACGGATACGTAAGTGCCATATAAAATAGAAATAGAGTTATAGGCAAATATCATGCAAGCATACAAACTCAAAGGAACTATCGATTCCGCAGGTAATTTAATAGTTGCCGAACCTGTTAATATGCCCCCAGGCGATGTTGAAATTATCCTCTTGCAAACAGTTGATAAAGTTGCCAGTTCTACAGTTTCAGTAACCGAAGAATTACAACCAGAGACACCTAAGAGGAAGTTTGAAAGCCAAGTCAAGGCATTTCAGGGTTTATTTGATGAAGACACCACACCTGAAACACAAGATTTCGACGATCCAGACAAACAAGCAAAATGGGAATATTTGAAGGAGAAACATAACCTGTGAAAATTTTGTTAGACACCAATGTTATAGTCGATGTTGCTCTTGAGCGAAAGCCTTTCTTTCCTGATAGCGATCGCGTCTTATCGTTCGTTGAGCAAGGGCAAGTTGAAGGTTATATTTCAGGATCGACTTTTAGCGATCTTTACTACATTATTCGTAGAGGTAAAGGTCGCGATTCTACACTTGCTTTTTTAAGGCAGTTAGCCACCTTCTGCCAAGTCGCTACAGTCGATCGAGCTGTTATTTCACTGGCTTTAAAT